>NZ_AQOQ01000001.1:0-248164 GCF_002888555.1 Alcanivorax sp. MD8A
GATGGACAACATAGAATCTCCTACGGCAAGTGAGGGGGGGAAATCGGGCCTTTCCCGGAAATCCGCGATGAGCCAAAAAAATGGCCGTCGGGGGAGACGGCCTTAAGGGGGGAAGTGTGGGGTCAATCCGTGACCCCGGGTGTTCAGAATGAGCGCAAATGGTGTTGGGTAGGCCGCGCATTCTGCGCTGCCGATGAAATCATTCTAGTGGCACGGGGAGGCCGAACCCACGGCACCGGTTTGGCGGGTTTGATCAGATTTTTTGATGAATATACGGTTTATTTACTGAAAGTTACCCAATGATTTGCGCATAAGGTGGCGTTTCAGATTGACGCCACCCCGATCTGCTTGCTCCTCCCCTTCACTGTCGAAACCCATGAAGCGAAAGAATTCCAGTGCGGTCAGGCTGGCGTGGGTGGTCAGGCTGGGGATGCCTTCGACCCGGGCGCTGTCTTCCAGATGCTGGTAGAGCAGGGTAGCAATGCCCACCCGGGCGGAGTCCGGGTGCACGTAAACCATATTGATGTTGTCGGCAATGCGCTGGGCAAACCCCACCAGTTCATCATCCCACTGCGCCACCACGGTTTCCCCTTCACTCAGCAATGAGATCAGGCTGTCGTAGTTCTGGCCACGACTCCAGGCATCACGTTGCTGCTGATCGTATTCGCCAGCACTGCCCACTTGTATGGCATCGCGGAAGACGCCGAGCAGACGGTTCAGGTCGGCCACTTCCAGCGGCCGGATCTGGAACGGCAGAAAAGGGGCCATCGGGTCGGCAGGCGGAGGGGCTGGCACCTCAGATTGCGGCGTTTCCACTGACGGTGCATCGTCTTCGGGGCGGGGTGCCTGCTGAGGCGTCGCGTCTTTTGCCGGGCCCTGAAACAGGCGGCGTAACCATTGCAGCATCAGGGGGGGGGCCCGTGTTGTTGTGATTCTTGTGAGGGCTGCTTCATGGCGTCGATTTGGGCTTTCAGTGCTTCCAGGTAAGCATCTTGCTGCTCCAGCAGTTCCTGGGTGGTTTCCTTCTGCTGCAGAAGGTCTTGCTCCCTGGCTTCCAGTTCTTGTTGTTCGCGCAGGCGTGCATCGCGCTGCTCGGCGGTGAGCAGGTCGCTGTCGTCAAACGATTGCGCCGCCGCTGGCAGTGCCAGGGCGCAACAGAAGATCAGGAGTACAGAGCGCACGGAGTTCCCCAAAACTCGTTGTGAAGCAGAGTCAGCATAGCAAAAACCGGGCGCGGAAGGGAAAGCCCGGTGGTGATTGCGGGAGCGGGGCAGGCCACGGTGGCCCGCCATCGCGGTGGAGCTCCCACAGCAGAGGGTCGGGTTATCCCTTCATCATCTGACGCAGCACATAGTGCAAAATGCCGCCGTGTTTGTAGTACTCCACTTCCGCGGCGGTATCGAGCCGGGAGAGCGCCTCCACGGTCTGTTCCTTGCCATCACGGCGGAACACCACCTTTACAGTTTCCCCTGCTTTCAGGCCGTTGCCCAACTCCGGAATATCGACGATTTCACTGCCGTCCAGGTTCAGGGTCTTGCGGTCGGTGCCTTCCGGGAACTGCAGTGGCAATACCCCCATGCCGATCAGGTTGGAGCGGTGAATACGCTCGAAGCTTTCGGCAATCACCGCTTTCACCCCGAGCAGGTTGGTGCCCTTGGCCGCCCAGTCGCGGCTGGAGCCGGTGCCGTATTCCTTGCCGGCGACCACCACCGTAGGGACGCCATCCTTCTGGTAACGCATGGCGGCACCGTAGATGGAAATTTCCTCGCCCTGGGGCAGGTGTTTGGTAAAGCCGCCTTCGATATCCGGGGTCATCTCGTTGCGGATACGGATATTGGCGAAGGTGCCGCGCATCATCACTTCGTGATTCCCCCGGCGCGAACCGTAGGAGTTGAAGTCGATGGGTTCCACATCGTGGCCCTGCAGATAATGGCCAGCGGGGGAATCGGCCTTGATGGCGCCGGCAGGAGAGATGTGGTCGGTGGTAATGGAATCGCCAAGCAAGGCGAGAATCCGGGCGTCTTTCACCGGGGTCACATCATCGATTTCGGCGGTAAGCCCGTCAAAGAAAGGCGGGTTCTGGATATAGGTGGATTGGCTGTCCCAGTCATAGGTCTGGGAATCCGGGATTGGCAGGCTCTGCCAGGTCTCGTCACCGTCAAAGACACTGGCGTACTGGCTGCGGAACATGTCGTTGTTGATCTTGACCAGCTCCGCCTGAATCTCATCGGAGCTGGGCCAGATGTCCTTTAGGTAGACCGGGTTGCCATCGTTATCCTTGCCAATAGGGTCTTTGTCCAAATCGATTTTCACTGTGCCGGCCAGGGCGTAGGCCACCACCAGCGGCGGTGAGGCCAGCCAGTTGGTGCGCACGCTCTGGTGGACCCGGCCTTCGAAGTTACGGTTGCCGGACAGCACTGAGGCCACCACCAGATCGCCGTCGGCAATGGCTTTGTCGATGGCGTCCGGCAGGGGGCCGGAGTTGCCGATGCAGGTGGTGCAGCCGTAGCCGACCAGATCGAAACCGATGTCGTTGAGGGGTTTCTGCAGGCCGGTGACGTCCAGATAGTCGGTCACCACCTTGGAGCCGGGGGCCAGTGAGGTCTTCACCCAGGGCTTGCGGTTGAGACCTTTTTCGGCGGCTTTTTTCGCCACCAGACCGGCCGCCAGCATGACGCTGGGGTTGGAGGTGTTGGTGCAGGAGGTAATGGCCGCAATTACTACATCGCCGTGGCTGAGGTGGTGTTTCTGGCCGTCGATGGTGACGGGAACGTCACCACCGCTGGGCTCGTGGTTGCCCACGGCGGTTTGACCGCCTTCCCCTTCCAGCTTGCTGATTTCATCGTCGTTGAGCTTGAGGGTCTCGGTCACTACGTCAATGAAGGTGCGTTTGACGGACGTGAGGGGAACCCGGTCCTGGGGACGTTTCGGGCCGGCCAGGCTGGGCACCACATCGCCCAGATCCAGTTCCAGCACATCGGTAAATTCCGGGTCCGGATCGTCGCTGGAGCGCCACAGCCCTTGCGCCTTGCAGTAGGCCTCGACCAACGCGATGGTGTCGGGGTCGCGGCCGGACAGTTCCATGTATTCGGTGGTGCGCTCGTCGATGGGGAAGAAACCGCAGGTGGCGCCATACTCGGGGGCCATGTTGGCGATGGTGGCGCGGTCGGCCAGGGTCAGGTCGGCGAGGCCGTCACCAAAGAATTCCACAAACTTGCCGACTACCCCGCGGCGGCGCAGCATCTCGGTGACCGTGAGTACCAGATCGGTGGCGGTGATGCCCTCGCGCAGCTTGCCGCTGATCTTGAAGCCGATGACCTCGGGGATCAGCATGGCGATGGGCTGGCCGAGCATGGCGGCTTCGGCCTCGATACCGCCCACACCCCAGCCCAATACGCCGAGGCCGTTGATCATGGTGGTATGGGAGTCGGTGCCCACCAGGGTATCCGGGTAGGCATAGGTGTTGCCATCCTGGGCCGGCTCGGACCAGACACCCTTGGCCAGGTATTCCAGGTTGACCTGGTGGCAGATGCCGGTGCCCGGTGGCACCACCCGGAAATTATTGAAGGCTTTCTGGCCCCAGCGCAGGAACTGATAACGTTCACGGTTGCGCTGGTACTCGATATCCACATTTTCAGCAAAGGCCTGCGGGTTGCCGAATTTGTCCACCATGACCGAGTGATCAATGACCAGGTCCACCGGTGACAGGGGGTTGATGCGGGTGGGATCGCCACCGGCCTTGCTGATGGCATCGCGCATGGCGGCAAGATCGACTACACCGGGAACGCCGGTGAAGTCCTGCATCAGGACCCGGGCCGGGCGGTAGTTGATTTCGTTGTCGGAACGCTTGTTGTCCAGCCAGCGCACGACCGCTTCCACGTCATTCACGGTGACGCTCTCGCCATCTTCATAGCGCAGCAGGTTTTCCAGTAGCACTTTGAGCGAGAAGGGAAGCTTGCTGAGATCACCCCAGCCCTTGTCGGCGACCGCGTTGAGGTCGAAATAATGGTAGGTCTTGCCGTTGGCTGTCAGCGATGACTTGCTGTTCAGGGTGTCCTGGCCAATCCGTGTCACTGCACACCTCCTGGGTCGAGAATGGGCTCGCCGCCGTGGTGTCACGGCGTAAAGCGGGACCGCAGGGCCCATAACACAATGACACCAGGACCCTGCGTTATGAATACCCTCATACTACGCGCTTATGGCGTCCACATGAAATGTGTGGCGAATGGGGTTTTTCAATCTTTGTCATAGGCCATGGGCACCGCCTGTCCACTGGGACGCACGTTGGTCTTCAAGGTCAATGAGAGTCATCGGCGCCCTGCGTATGATCGCGGCACTTTTGTCGAGGATCCTGTTTATGGCCACCAGCGATTATCCGCGTCGCGGTAATGCATTTTCCCGGGCGTGCGCGCGCGGTTTCCTGAAGCTGATTGGCTGGAAGGTGGTCAGTCCGTTACCGGCCTTGCCCAAGGCGGTGATTATTGGCGGGCCGCACACGTCCAACTGGGATGGCATTGTGACCCTGGCCGCCATGATGCAACTGGGCCTGGATGCGCATGTGATGATCAAGGACAGTGCCTTCAAGGGACCGCTGGGCTCCCTGTTACGCTGGATGGGAGCCCTGCCCATTGATCGTAACAAGGCCGGGGGAGTGGTCGAGCAGACTGTCGCCCAGTTCAACGGCGCCGAGCAGCTGTTCATGATTGTGGCCCCGGAAGGCACGCGCGGTGGTGCAACACAATGGAAAACCGGGTTTCATCGTATCGCTCATCAGGCGGGTGTACCCATTATCGTTGCGACGGCCGATTACCGAAAAAAGGAAATTGATTTTCCGTTGGTGGTGGAGCCCGGTGATGATCTGGATGCAGATCTGGCAACGATCTTTTCTACCTACGCCTCTGTGCATCCCCGGCACCCGGGCAAACTCTCAGCACCGTTGAAAGCGTTGCGAGCAAAGGACCAGACCAAACAGGGTTGATCAGGATTAGGGGGCGTAGCCCCTTCGATCAGAAAAACACTTTGCCTGTCTTACTGCCTCCTTATCGTCAGGGCTGTTTGTCCCGGTAACGCACACTGTCCTCAAGTAAGTGTGTCGTATTCGAAGGTCCTGTCCGTCTCATTGAATGACATCAACGAGAAGGGAAAGGGCATGCAAGCGGTCGCATCATCTCAATATCATCACCATCCTTCTGTCAGCCAGCACTCCGGCATGCTGGAGGCACTACTCGATAGTTTTTCCGGGGCGGTTATCGTGTGTGAGCCTGGTGGGCGGGTGGAGTACGCCAACCAGGCCGCGGAGCAGCAGCTGTGCCTGGATTTGCAAGGGCATCGTTTGGGGCTGGCGGGTACAGGAAATGGCCTGCGGTTCAAGCGAGCTGTCAGAGCGCTGAGAGATGCCCCGGATCAGCCGCAGGGGCTGGAGTTACAAATTGGCGGGCGGCCCTGCATTTTTCAGGTGAGTTTTCTGGACGGCAAGCAACGTTGGTTGCGGCTGGTGTCCTGCAGCGCTTTGGTTGCCGGCACTGATCCGCTTGCCCTGGCCGCTCAACAATACCGTTTTACCCCGGCAGAAACCGATGTCGCGAGTTATTTGCTGCAAGGAAAAAGCGCCAATGACATTGCTGCGATTCGCCGCAGTTCCCGTGAAACCGTCAGGAGCCAGATCAAGTCGCTGTTGCAGAAGACAGGAACCCGTCGCCAAGCCGCATTGATTACCTTGCTGGGCGGGTACTGAAAAACCTCCCCGCAAGCGGGGAGGGAAGGTTGCCTCCCGCGAACGGGAGGCGGAGGGGGACGGGTAACGGACGTTTAGTTGCTGCAGCCATTGGCGTTGGTGTAGCTACCATCGACCACGTTATTGATCCACTGATCCAGCAGAACGCTGGCTTCGCTGTGCGTCACGCTGCGGGCGATGGGGGGCATCATCCGTTGCGGGTCGTTCTCTGCCGCGACCCGGCAGGAGACGATGGAGGCACCAGCATCACCGGGCACCAGTACATGCTGACGTCCACAGGAACCGCCGCCGGTGGCAGTGGGTTTCTTGCATACGCCGTAGCTGGCATTTACATCACGGAAGTGATCCAGGTAGTAACCGGTATTGGAGGCGGCGCCCTTGTCGTTATGGCAGTGCTGGCAATTCACCTCCAGATAGGCTCGGACCCGGCTCTCGATATCCGCCGCTGAGTGGGCGGTCTCACCGCTGTCACCCGGGACATTCCAGCGCGGCAGATGCTCGATATTGGTGGCAACGCCATTGCTGATGGTCAGGGCCGGTACGCCGCTCAATATGCCCAGATCCTGCCATTGTTTGAGCTGATTGATCTGCGGGAATCCCCCTTGGCCGCTGTTGCCCATGAACGCCGACTCAGGCTGATAAGCGCGATTCAGGTTTCGAGGCTTGGGACCGATCGGGGCGCTGCCGGCAGGTTGGTCATCATTGCCGTGACAGGTGATGCACTGGTTGGCGTTGGGAATGCTATAGCTGGCGGTGCTGCCGGTGAGCAGGGTGCCGGAATCCGCATCCCGGTAGTGCCAGGATGCCGATGCGGTTCCGCCATTCATGGCCAGCCGGGCAACCTGCTTGCCATCCACCTCTTCCCAGATATAGGGCAGACCGGTCCATACCGCGCTGCCCTGGCTGTTTTTGCGTTTGATCAGCAGGCGGGTTTCCACCGGCACCTCGGTGCCATTGCTTTCATCGGTAAAGGCAAAGGTCTTGGCGATGACGGTGCCGTCCGGGAAGTGAATGCCCCCGTTGAGGTTGTTGCCTTGCTGGCCGTCGCGATACACCGCTTGCTCACCGGGTGGGACAAAAACAACCCGGTATTTGGTGGCGTAGTCGGAGAACAGTTTGCTGTTCAGGACAAAGGGCTGGCCGCTTTCGTTTGGCAAGCTGCGCGGGTCTTGCGGATCGGCAAACAGGTTGTACTGGTCCAGCGTCGGGCAGTTGTAGTTCAGCGCCTCGCGGTTGATTTCACCTTCTGCCACGTCGGCGGAACAATAGAAATCGACCACTTCATCGGAGGGTGCCGGATCGAACTCGCCGCTGGGCTCGAAGGGAGGAATGTTAACTCGCGGTAGCGAAGCCAGTGTCTTGCCAAAACGGGCCTGACAGTCATGGTCAGACAGTCGGGTATCCGACGGCATATTGAGCAACCCTTCCAGTACGTCCAGCAGACCGGCAGGCGACAGGATCGACAGATCCTGGTCGGCAATGGCCAGTACCAGTTCCAGGCCGTCGGTGCCGTGGAAGTTAAGGTAAGGGGCGCTGTCTTCAGACAGCTCGTTGCTGTGAATGCAGGAGCCCCATTCCGGCTGGATACGTTGCTTGTTTTCGTCGAACTTGTAGGCGTTGTAGTGACAGCTGGGGTTCGGGTGCTCGTTGGTGTGGACCGGTTTGCCGCTGTCCCACATCGGCACCGGATCGCCATTGCTGTCTACCGGATAAGGGCAGTCTTCATCCAGTTCATCGCGCAGGCCATCCCAGACAATGTGTGCCCCTTTACCCAGGTTAAGCACATTGGTGAGGCTGCCCAGTAATTGCGTCGGGTCGTTCAGGGTGGGCAGGTTTTTCAGTCCGATGAGGAAAGGCAGAACGCTTTCGACCTCGCCATTGGCGACTTTTTCCAGATCCGGTGGAGGCAGGTCGTAGCCAGAGTTTTTCATCACGTTATCGTGAATGTGCAAGCCTTCGGTATACGGATCCAGTTTCCGGTCTGCGGTATTGTCCTTGCCGTCGATCAACTCATAACTGACGTAAATTACGGCGGCGGTGCTGTGATCTTCGAACGTGTTGTTGAGCACCTCGATATTGTCGTAACCCAGAGTAATAAAACCGGTTCCCCGGGGAACAACCGATACCAGCCCACTGTGGGCAAAGTTATAGGTGTTGTTGTTACGTGCCACGTTATTGATCATCACCGAGGTATCCCCGTAACGGGTGATGTTCTCCAGGTCATAGATCAGGAAGGCGCCGGTATTACATTCCGCCAGGTTGTTGTCGTATTCCCCGCCCTGAACATTTTCGATTTCAAATCCCATGACGTTATAGGCGGCACGGCTGTCACGGATGATGGCGGTGTTGGTCTGACCGACATAAATCCCGGCGTCACTGGCACCGATGGATTCGCTGCCTTCGACCAGAATGTTTTCTGATTCCACCGGGTAGATGCCGTAGCGGCCGCTGGCGGAGCTTGGCACATAGTCCGGGGTGGGGTCGCCTTCATTGAAGGGGGGATGGGTACAGGAAACGTGGATTCTTTCCTCATAATTATCAGCGGTGATGGGCTCGCCACCACCGGACCAGATGGCCCGCACATTCCGCAGGGTGCCCCATTTGACGCTCTTCAATTTAAAGGCATCGCCGGGGGAGTCGAGGATGGTCAGGTCTTCTACGGTAATGCCGCGAATGTTCAACGCTTCCAGCCCGGTGACGTTGACGCTGTCCTTGAATGACAGGATGGTCTCGTCCTTGCCGCAGCCCTTGATCAGCACGTCTTCGGTGGCTTGAATCAGCAACCCCTGGTCGAGTTCGAAGTACCCGCACTCGAATTGCAGGGTATCTTTAGGGCGCAGCTGTACCATGGCGTTGACCATGTCCTCGGTGGCATTGTCGCCGGGGCTGATGATAAAGGTACGACCGACCGTGTCGGGCGGGGTCTCGCCGTCATCACCCCCGCCGTTGTCGTCGCCATTATCACCACCGTCACCGTTTCCTCCGTCATCGCCGGTATTGCCGGTGGGGGTATTATTGGGTGCCGGGCTGCTGCTGTCGCTGCCCCCGCAACCTGCCAGTGCCAACGTGCTTGCCAGCATTGTCATCGCCAGCAAACGCCATAGTGTCTTTTTCATGATGGATTCCCCTCATTATGAAATCAGCAGGTGTCCGTTAGCGAACGGCCTGCTCCAGTCGTTCCCACATCCGTATGTAGGCTTCCGCCGAGGTGAATAACTGGTTCACAGCATCGTCCACCTGCTCCTGAGACCGGTCGCTGTTGGCCACCATGTCGGCAATCTGGTCCGGGTATAGCCCGTAGTGCGCCACGCCCCGGCCTTCGTACAGGCTGAAGGCGTGGTCACCGGTGAGTTGTTTGTCGAACACCACGCGGCCGTCCACGGAGGTGAACGGGTAAAGCGTATTTTCCTGATCGGGCGTGCCGGGGTTACCGGCCAAATTGGCAATGCCGTTGACGTCTGACGCAAAGGCGGCACCGCCAAAGGGGCCGACCTTGTAACTGGCCGGGCGGGGGCGGTTGCCATCGCGGGTGAGCTGGTCCACCCAATCGCCGCGGACGCTGCCGAAGGAGGCGGTAACCCCTCCCTGGTTGGCAACACGATCGCGCAACGCTTCGGTGCCACCCCAGCCGCCATGACTGTTGATGACCGGATAACCGCGCGGTGCTGTGAGATCAAGGATTTCGGTGGCGGCCTTGCGACTGATGTGATCGGTTTCAATCATCATCCCGCGCTGGGTCAGCTCCTCAATCAGGAAGAAGCCCAGGTCGGTGAGGCCGCGGGTGTTGCACAGGTGGTCGGTGCCACGACGCGGGTCGTATTCCGCCAGCCCTTCAGGGGTGGCGGGGAAACGGTCGCCGATATAGTCAATCTGGAACAGCAGCTGGTCGAGGATGCCCAGTGGCTGCAGGGCATCGGCCAGCGGGTTTTCGTTATCACTGTGGTGGTGATCCGGGCAGTCTTCGAACTCAATGGTATGGCCGGTTTCCAGCAGGTTGCCGCCGTAGAGAATGGCGCCGATACCAATGCCGCTGGACAGGTCTGGCAGGTGGCCGCCGAAGGCGTTATCAAACTTGTGCACCGGGAACAGGCTGCGCACATCCATGGCATAGAGTCGATCCAGCCGAGTCACGATCTCGTCCCGGGAGCACTCCGCGACCCCCAGAAACTCTCCACAGTTAAGTGCCTTGGAGGCCTCGACCCCGAGGATGACGGCCATCTTGCCGTCTTCAATGACCTCGCGGGCCTGGCTGGGGCTGGTGACAATACGGAACCAGCCTTCACCGGGGCCGCCGTTCTGGGCATCAATATAGTCCTGCATGTCATGCATCAGCGTGGCCTGCATTTCGATGGCCGCCATGGTGTCGCAGTCATTCTGCTTTTGCGGGTTGAGCTGACAGAGAATCTCGTTGTGCACCAGGTGATTGACCAGCACTTTCAAGCCCGACAGGTGGGCACGTTCAATCCACTTGTAGTAGCTCTGGTGGTGCTGCAGGGAGTTGCTTCTTGGCCAGTAGGGAAAATCCGGCCAGCCACGGGTTTCGTGGGGGCCGGGGGTGCTGGTCACTTGCTCCAGTACCCCGGTGAGGCCCTGGGGACCATGGTTCTCGGCGCAATCATGCAGCGCGTGATCCACCCCGAACTTGTGGAAAGGGTCCCCGTAATTGATACGGCCACCGATAAATTCATAGGCAGAGATATGGCTGTGGGCGTCCACGTAGCCAAACAGGTCGTCGTCATCAATGCCCTCGGCCTGCTGGAAACGCGCAACGTCTTTCAGGTAAATAGCGGGCCCTGCGGCATCCACACTGGCGCTGAGGCTGGCTTCGGGGTAGCTGGCGCAGCCGTCAGCGGCGTGCAGGGTAAAGCGGGTGTTTTCCGCTTCCAGGCCGGGGGAGGTCAGGGTAAGGCCGTCATCGGTGGCGGTCAGTAACAGACCGGTGACCTGGGACGCGAGGGTGAATTGCGCCTCGCCACCGGGATTCAGGTTCCACACGCTCAGATCGCTGGCCTGATTGACGATCCCTAGGCGGGGTTGAACCGTGATATCCCCCAGTCCGCCGCCGATCCCGCCCAGGGTTTCCCCCAGTTCGCGCAACAGGCCGCCCAGGGGGGCGACCGGATCCAGTACCAGATTCAAGGTGTCGCCGAGACCGGAGACCAGGTAACTCAGTTCGCCGACGAAATTGCCGCTCTGATCAAGGAGCTCCCCGGCAGGGTCGCTGATGCCCAGCAGTTGTTTTTGTCCGCTGTCGCCGCTGTCTCGCTGATAGTCGGAGAGCAGCAGGTAGCTCCCCAGCGCGGTTGGTTTCATGTAGAACGCCGTCGCCTCGCTGGCGTCGCGTGTGGTCTGGTAGCGCTGAGCGTCGTTGTCTGCCTGCAGGAAGTTGCCCTGGCTTTGCAGCGTGTAACAACCGTTGGCGAAACCGTAGCGGTTCAGCGGGGTGGGCTCGACTGGGGCGGGATCGTCGTCTTCCTCTCCGTCGTCGGGTGTGTCGGAAGACGGGTCTCGAGGTTGTTCGCTGTTATTGCTGACGGCAGGTGTGTTGCTGCTGCCACCACCGCCGCAGCCGGCAAGCAGGCCGCTTGCGGTAGTGGCCAGAAGCAACAGATACAGGAATGACCTCGTGGAGGTCTGGCTGAGTTGTAGCATGGCTAACCCCTTTGGTGGGCCCGTCTGTGCGGACCGCATTCTTGTCTTATGAATTATTAGTACGTTTGTACAACTTTGGGGCGGCGTGGGGCTGTAGCGTTATTGTCAGTGTTGGTGAGTGTTTCTTTGCATCGGTAAGAGGGGTGCAACATAGATGAAGGGGAAGCGGCCCGGGAGGAGAGGGAACCGGGAGGTCGTAAACGTGGAGGGGACGCATCGCGATTGAGCGATCGTCCCCTCCATGTAAACAGTTTAATGAAGCGGTAAGCGCGGATAGCTCACCGCTGTGACGTCAAGCGGCCAGGCGGGGCGGATCCAGAGGCCGGGTCAGGTAGCCAAGCATGATGGCAGGGATATCCACGGTAGGCTGGTAGTGAAGGAACAGTCCTCCCAGGGTGCCAAAGACCCGTGCCAGCATGATGAAGTCGCCGGGCATCTTTTCCACGGGGTCATGCTCCAGACGGGCGAGCAGGGCCGTGACCTGTTCCATGACTTGCTCGGCACTGGGCCACCCCTGTTGTGGGGACGGATTGATGATGCTGTCACGGACTTGATCCAGAATCGCCGCCACAAAGGCCAACAGGGTGTCGGGATTGCCGCTGCGGGTGTGGAATCCCAGTTGCGACAGGGTGTCGCCAATCACCTGGCGGTCATCCACGACGCAAGCCTGCAACACCCGGAAGTAACCGCGACGGGCGTCATCAGTCAGCGCCTGTGCGCAGCCAAAGTCCAGCAGTACCAGTTCGTCATGCTCGTTGACCAGAATGTTGCCCGGGTGCGGGTCGGCGTGGAACAGGCCTCCGTGCAGTACCTGGGCAAACCAGGCATTGAGCAGGTTGCCAAGCATACGGCTGGTGCGCTCGGGGTGCGTGCCATGCAGGCGATCAAGCACTGTGGTCAGTTTGCTGCCCTGGACAAATCCGGTGGTCAGCACTCGCCGGGTACTCAGGCCGGGGATCAGGGAGGGCGTGGTGATCCCTTCTACCGTTTCCAGTTGCTGGCGGATTTGCTGCATCACCCGCGCTTCGCGGTGATAGTCCAGTTCTTCGCGTACTGTGCGTTGAATCTCGCTGACGATGGTGTCGATATCCATGGGCGGAAGGGCCGACTTCACTGCGTCCATGAAGACTTTCAGCAGGGTCATGTCCAGCTCCACCAGCTCGTCCAGGCCGGGGCGCTGTACCTTGACGGCGACCTCCTGGCCATCCAGCAGACGGGCACGATGGACCTGCCCGATGCTGGCGGCGGCCAGCGGATCACGATCAAAGTGGGCGAATAGTTGTTCTACCGGTTTGCCGAATTCTTCCTCCAGCACCTGACGGACTGTCTCGTAGGGCAGGGGGGAGGCCTGGTCCTGCAGTACCGCCAGTTCATCGATCCAGGCTTGCGGCAGCAGGTCGGGACGGCTGGAAAGCAGCTGGCCGATTTTCAGAAAGGCGCCACCTTGCTCCAGGGAGGTTTCGCAGAAACGGCGAGCGTTACGCTGATGCAGGGCCTGCAGGGCACTGTCTCGCATGCTGGCAGGCAGAAAGGCGGAACGAGTGCCCCACAGGCGATAGCTTGCTACCACACGTGTCAGCATCCAGCCGGTGACGGTCAGTCGCTTGAGGCGCATCGGCCAGCGGCGGGCTTCATCGGCCAACAGCTGCATTTCCTCGTTGACGGCCTGGGCGCCACGGCCGAATGCCTTGCACGCGGTGATGGCCTGATCGGCGAGTCCGCGGCCTTGCCAGGCGGTGCGTTCAATCGCACGGATGCAGCCTTCTACAACGGCAATCCAGGCTTTGAGCCCGCTATCTTTCTGTTTCTGGGTAGCGAAGTCATTCAGGGGTTGCCAGCTAGGCGTGCGGTCCTTGCCGCTGACTTCGACAGGTTCAGGGTGTTTCATTCGGCACCTCTCGGCTACCTTGTGAATGGTTGTTCACAAAGATAGAGGCTGAATGGAAGACCTGCAAGAAAAAAGTGTCAGCTGTCGGTCAATATTATTAACTAATTGTTATGAAAGCGTTTTTACCAGCATTGCCACCAGCTCTGTTTGTTTTCTATAGCCGTTTTTACTCAACAGGTTCTTGATGTGCTGGCGTGCGGTGTGAACGGATATGCCATTTTTGTCCGCGATTTCCGTGGCGCCGAGGCCGTGTACCAGTTCGGCGGCAATGGCGGCCTCAGCAGGGGTACACAGGAACAGGGACTGGAGTTTGCCGAGGTCCGGTGTCATGTCGATGCGGTAGTTGAACAGCTCGGCCAGCAAGCCATTGTGCTCAGCGCGTTCGGACTGCAGCGGGGTGAGGCAGATGGCAATGCGTTCGTCACGATTTTCAACAAACAGGGTTTGCGTGTCGGCTCGCCCCTGATTGGCATTGACCAGATTGGTGGTGATGGCATCGGCCAGCTGCCGGCTGAGCTTGTCATCGCTGCTGGTCAGTCGGTGACTGGCACTGATTTGCAGGCTTTGGCTGTTGTCGATAAGGGTACGGGCGGCCTGATTGGCCTGGGCGATGGTGGCCAACGCATTGAACACGATCATGGGTTTATTCACATGGTCCAGCGCCATGGCCAGACTTTCGTTATCGCTGCTTGATTGGTAGAGCTTGAAGTGCAGGGTAATGGCATTTTCGATATGCGGGGCCAGCAGGTTCATCTGCAGGATTTCCAGCTCGCTGTAGGGGCCGAAATCCTTGTGGCGGTTAGCCATGAAGACCACATTGGTGTCTGCCTGACGGGTGACCAGCATTCCGGCGCTGTCGCCCATGCCTACAGCTTCTGCCCAGGCCCGGCTTTCCGGATTGAGCATGTCGAGAATGGTCTTGCTTTCGTCGCCGCGCAGGAAGGAATCGAACTGCCTGGGCGGCAGGTGGCGAAAACGTGTCAGGGCTTCGTCTCGCTCCGGCAGGTCGCTGTTGATATACCACTGCTCGAAGCCTTCCGGGTAGCCAAACGTCCAGCCGTATACCAGCCTCTGCGGGTTGTCGCTGACGCCGAGGATCCCCCCTTGCAGAGCGTTGAAATGCGCCTGGAAGGCATCAAAAAAAGGCTGGAAGCCCTGGCTGTCATGCAGGCAGGCATAGAGTGTACCGACCAGCCTGTTGTAGGCCTGGAGTTGTTGCGGGGTTAGGCTGGCCTCTTCGGAGCGGTAATCTTGAGGGGTTGAGGAGACCAGTTTCATGCGACTTCCATGGGGGATGGCGGTAGACAATGACATTATCCACTGTCATGAAATGCACGCCAATGACGCTGGTTAGGCATCAGGTCACCGTTTGTCTGTTAACACGCTAGCAAATTGACCGCTGCTGGCCTTTAATCGTCCTGCAGACATGGATAGCTGGACCGAATTGGGGGCAAGGATGTGGAAGCAGGTAACGATCACGGCGGTTTTGGCGCTGGTCGGGTTGGGTTGCCAGGACACAGGGCAGGATAAAGCCCCCAAGACAGCGTCGCTGGGGGCATGGGGGGTGGAAACCCGATTTATCAACCCGCTGATTCAGCCCGGCGATGATTTCTTTCGTTATGTGAATGACGGCTGGCTGGAGAGCGCGGTGATTCCGGAAGGGTTGCCGCGGATGGATTCCTTTATTTCTCTTAGTCTGCGTACCGAACAGCAGCTGCAGCAGATCATCGAAGATCTTCCTGCCGAGAGGCGGGCGCCAGGCAGCAGCGAACAGCAGTTGGCCGATTTGCATGCCAGTTTCATGGATCTGGAACAGCGTGAAACTCAGGGGCTGACGGGGCTCAAAGCGGGGCTCGCGATGATTGCAGACGCGGCGAATCATGCTGCTTTGTTACCCTTAATGGCCCGGCCGGGGTTTCCTGCGGTGGCCGATTTTTCCATTCTGTTGGATCCGGATGACCCGTCCGGCTACCGGCTGTTTCTGTCCCAGTCAGGCACAGGCTTGCCCAGCCGCGATTACTACTTGAGTGATGAGGCGCCTTATCCGGCGCTGCGCGATGCGTACGTGGACTATGTCGCCGCGACTCTGGGGCGTGCAGGAGCAGGGGCGTCAACAGACACGGCGCGTGCCGTGCTGGATTTTGAAACCGCGCTTGCCAGGGTGCACTGGACACCCGCCCAGAGTCGTGACGTGATCCGTAATACCCATCGGATGACACCGGCCGAGCTGCAAGCCTATGCGCCGCAGATCGACTGGTTGGCGTTGTTGGCCGCGGCGGATATTCCAGAGCCTTCGTCGATGATTGTCTCTAACGATACGGCGGTCAGAGACGGCGCGCAGTTATTTGCCTCTGCCTCATTGGAGACGGTGAGGGCCTGGATGCAGTTTCATTACCTGGACGGGTTTGCCCAGTATTTGGGAGACGCCTGGCGTGAAGCGCATTTTGATTTTCACCAGCGCACTCTGGCGGGGATCAGCAAGCCCCGCTCACTGGATCGGCAGGCATTGCAGTTCCTCAGTCATTACCTGGGGGAGCCGTTGGGCAAGCTCTATGTGGAGCGTTATTTTCCTGCAGACAGCAAGGTCGCGATGGAATCCATGGTGGCTCACCTGCGGGAAGCCTTCAGCGAGCGGATCCGGGAAAACCCCTGGATGGATCAGGCTACCCGTGAGCAGGCATTTGCCAAACTGGGAGCGTTCACTTCGCATATCGGTTACCCCGACCGCTGGCATGACCTGAGCGGTATCCGCATTGATCCGGCGGACCTTGTGGGCAATATTCAGCGGATTCGCGAATGGCAGATGACCGATGCGATCAGCAAGCTGGATGAGCCGGCTCGTGATTGGGAGTGGGGTATGACCCCGCAGACCATTAACGCCTATTACTCTGCCAGCCATAACGAGATTGTGTTTCCGGCGGCGATTCTGCAACCACCGTTTTTTGATCCTGCCGCAGACCCGGCCGTGAATTACGGCGCCATTGGTATGGTGATCGGTCATGAAATCAGTCATGGCTTCGACGATCAGGGTAGCCGCTATAACGGTATGGGGCAGTTGGATAACTGGTGGAGTGCTCCGTCGAGACAACAGTTTGAGGCTCGTGCCAATCGTCTTGTCGAGCAGTACAACCAGTATCGACCGCTGCCAGATCTGACGGTGAATGGGCGCCTGACACTGGGGGAAAATATTGGTGACCTGGGGGGCATTTCCGTGGCTTATGCTGCCCTGGAAAAAATGCTGGTGGATCATCCGGAAGTGGATCAGAAGAAAGATGGCTTCACCGCGCGTCAGCGTTTTTTTCTGGGCTATGCCCAGCTATGGCGTGCGCTGTACAAGGATGAACACCTTCGCCAGCTAGTACTCACCAATCCCCATAGCCCCAATGAGTTTCGGGTAAACGGTGTGGTGAGGAATGTGGATGCCTGGTACGAGGCCTTTGAGGTGACGGAGCAGCAAGTGTTGTTCCTTCCGCCAGGGCAACGGGTGGATCTCTGGCAGTGATGACCGTTCAGGTCAATTACTGATAGTGGGGGACATTGACGGTTTTCAGTCAGAGGCCCACGCTGGGATCAGTCTTTGGGGGGCATCATGTCTGAACTGGTATTGCATCATTATCCGTTGTCACCGTTTTCGGAAAAAATTCGCGCCATGCTCGGCTACACCGGCTTGCAGTGGTGTTCGGTAATCACCAGCGAAATGCCGCCGCGTCCCTTGCTGGCGCCGCTGGCGGGAGGCTACCGCAAGATACCCGTGGCACAGATAGGCGCGGATGTGTTTTGTGACACCCGCACCATTACCCAGCAGATCGCGATGCTCTCAGGGCGTCCTCTGCTCAGCCTGGAAGGGGTGGATGACGAGATTCGGGCGTTTGTGAAAGAGGCCGATCTGACCCTGTTTCTGGCCTGTATTCTTTCCTCCACCAGCCTCAAGCTGAACATCAAACTGTTTCGAAGTTTTTCCTTGCTGTCTCTGTTTCGGTTCTTCCGTGACAGGATACAGATTGGTCGCACGTCTTCAGTGCCGCGTATGGGGCTGGGGGAGGCCCGGCGCCGGGTGCGTGAGCATCTGGCCGATATGGAAGCGCGGCTGGCCCGTCGCCAATGGTTGTTCGCAGATGAGCCCTGTATCGCGGATTTCAGTGCCTACCACGGGCTATGGTTTTTGACCGATGTGGCGGAAAGTTCGCTGGTCAAAGATTACCCTGCGGTAGAGCAATGGATGCAGCGGATACGCGCATTTGGCCACGGAGTCAGTGTTGAAATCACGGGTGAAGCGGCACTCAGTATGGCGCGTCAGGCAGAACCTGAAACGCTTGAAGGCAAAGAGGATCCGTTATTGGGGCGTGAAGTGATTGTGGCGCCGGATGATTATGCCCAGGTGCCCACAAGAGGCATTCTGGTTGCGGTCACTGAATCCGAATGGGTGCTGGCAATCAATAATTTAGCTGTCGAAACGGTTCACGTGCATTTTCCCAGACAGGGGTTCCAACTGGAATCGGCCTGACAGGAAAAATCAGGGACCGCACTACAATAAAAAGAGGGAAATAATGAGAAACAGGCGATATTGGCTGGGGGCCCTGGCGCTCACGGCATCGGGGGCGGTGTGTGCGGACCAGGCACTCACCATGGAAGAACTGGACAGGCGGCTGGCCTCGCTGGAAGAAAGCTCCGCGTCATCTGCCGCGAGTTCGGTGTCCGACCGCATTAGCATTAACGGGTTTATCACCTACGGGGTAACCCGCCATAACGTTCACCAGAATCAGGGGCCGGGCGGTCCCGGTCCGCTGGCAAACCCCAGCGCGGGCGAACCCTTTTTCTATCGTGAACGGACCACTGACGATATTTCCCATCGGGAGTTGTCCCGGGTGGGGGTGCAGATCAATGCCGAGATCAATGAGCGCACCAAGGCGGTAATGCAGATTCTGGCACGGGGTCGTGACAACTACGATGCTGAAGCTCAGTGGGCCTATATCGATTACGCCATTACGCCGTCCCTGCATTGGCGTGGTGGCCGCTTGATGCTGCCCAACTCAATGCATTCCCAGTATCTGAATGTAGGTTATGCCTATCACTGGGCGGCACTGCCCAGCGAGGTGTATGACATTGTGCCGTTCGATACCATGGATGGCATGGATCTCACCTGGAGTTTCCGAACCGGCAACATTTCCCATGATTTGAGCGCCTTCTACGGTAGCCTGGATGTCCCGGATAACACCTTGCCGTTCACGGTGGTGTATGAAGGGCGCAACTACACCGGGATCAATCTTCGTTCGCGCTGGAACGATTTTTCTACCTGGTTGAGCTACAGCCATTCGGAATTGAGTGCAGATTTGTCTGCCGGTGGGCTGGCCTCTGCCTCGCTGGATGGCGTGCCGATCCATGGCAATAGTGTTGGCGTGCAGTACGACAATGGTTCGCTGGTGTTTATGGCGGAACGCTCATCACTGGTGCCGCATGCCTGGTTCCCGGAGCGCTGGGGCGGGTACGTGACCTCCGGTTACCGGTTTGGCAAGTGGATGCCGCATGTGACCTGGGGGGCCACCAATTCCCACGACAACTCCGCCGTGTTCAGCAGTGGTAATCCGGTCAATGCCTCACTGACTCAGGCCAATATGGTTCGCTCCAAGAGCTGGACCCTGGGGCTGCGTTACGATATTGCCCCGGGTGTGGATGTGAAGCTCGAAGCCCAGCAGTTCTACGACATGAGCAACGACAAGCTCCTGGAAACCGGCAGCAACGTGAACGGTATGTTTACGACCAGCACGTCGGCGGGAGCCATTGAACGCGATGATCCTACGGTTTATCGCATCACTGTTGATGCTGTGTTTTAAGGGGGCGACATCATGAAAAAATTACAATGGCTGGCTTCCCTTATCCTGTTTCTGCCAATGGTAGTGATGGCGGATATTGTTGTGGTCGTCGACAAGGACTCACCGATTACTTCCATCAGTCAGAACCAGATCCGGCAGGTTTATCTGGAAGGCGGCGGCAAGGTCGATGGGGTGTATGTGAAGCCTCTGGATCTGCCTGAGCAGGACAAGCTGCGTGACCGTTTCTATCAGGATACGGTTGGCAAGACACCGGCACAGATGAAGTCTTACTGGGCGCGGATGATCTTCACCGGCCGCGGTGTCCCGCCGCGCAGTGTGTCTGGCGTTTCTGCCATGAAAGTCATGCTGGAAAACAACCCGGAACTGATCGGCTATTTACCGGCCAATCAGGTGTCCGGCAATCTGCGGGTGCTTCACCAGATCCGCTAGCTTGAACAGGGGGTGTTGCGTTCCCCTCTGGAGTCAGCCGAGTAGCAATTTGCTCTCGGCTGCCTCTACCGCATCCAGTGCGCCGTAAAGAATCACGGTGTCATCCTTGAGCAAGATAACATCCCCTGCCGGGTTTTCGCGGGTTTGCCCATCGCGCTTGATGGCCCGGATTTCCACGTCTTTCAACGGACACTCCCCGATGCTTCTGCCAATGCTGCGAGCCTGTTCGGTCAGAGTGACGGCATGAAGCAGACGGTAGGGGTTGCCGGCGCTATCTGCTGTCGGAAAACTGTCGCCATGGTAGTAGCCTTGCAGCATCCGATATCGGTCGCGACGGGTTTTTCTCAACGTGGCCAGCACCCGATCGAACGGTACGTCCAGCATCATCAGCGCGTGAGCTACCAGCATCAAGGATGCTTCCAGCACTTCAGGTACCACTTCTGCAGCACCGGCTTCGGTCAATGCGTCCAGATGGGTGTCGTCACGGGTTCTGACCAACACCTGGATATCCGGATTAATGTCGCGGGCAGTGAGGGTAATTCGTTCGGCCAGTCTGGCATTGTCGAAGGTCACGACCAGCAGCCGGGCACGGTGTATGCCCGCTTTTTCCAGAATGTCCTTGCGGCTGGCGTCGCCGAACAGGATGCGTTCTCCTGCAGCGCTGGCCTCTTGTAACCGCACCAGATCCATATCGACGGCAATTGCCTGATGATGAAAGCGAGTCAGGTAACGCATCAGATTCTGGCCGACGCGGCCGTAGCCACACAAAATGACATGGCCAGATACTTCGGGGGGAAGCGGGTGTTCTTTGGGAACTTGCATCCATGGGCTGAGGATGCTGCGGGTGAGTCGTCCACTTTTCTGGATCAGCGCGGGGGTGACCGCCATGGTGAGTACGGTGATGGACACCAGCAAGCCTGCCTTGCCCGGTGTCATGATCTGGTGCGATACCGCCAGTGCCACCAGTACAAAACCGAACTCCCCGCACTGGGACAAGATAAGACCACTACGCAGTGCGTTGTCGGTTCTTTCCCCCAGGAGTTTCAGTAGAACCGTCACTGTCGCAGCCTTGAACAACATGATGGTGGCTGCGGCGAGCAGGATCCAGTGCCATTGATCTGCAAAGAGATCCGGGTCTACCAGCATGCCTACACTGATAAAGAACAACCCCAGCAAGAGGTCCCGAAAGGGACGAAGGTCCGCTTCGATCTGGTGACGGAAATGACTCTCGCCGAGCATCATGCCAGCCAGAAAAGCACCCAGCGCCATGGACAATCCCATCCAGTGAGTCACCCAGGCGGCCACCAGTGCCAACAGTAAGGCCGTCATGACAAAGACTTCGTCCGAGCGGGTGCGGCCGGTTTCTTCCAGCAGGCGTGGCAGCACCCACTTGCCGGCAACAAAGATCCCGGCGAACAGCAGTAGCGATTTTCCCAGGGTTACACCGACCATTTGCCCCAATTGTTCACTGTCGCCTTGGGCAAAGATCGGCAGCATGACCAACATGATAACTGCCGCCAGATCCTGGAAGAGCAGGATCCCGGTAGCGGAGCGACCATAGCTGGTGTTGACGGCGCCGCGACCAATGATTTCCCGTATCACGATGGCAGTGGAAGAAAGCGCCAGCGCGCAGCCTGTGATAATAGAGGTGATCGAAGAGAATCCAAGGCACTGCATCACCAGGAAAACAGCTCCTCCGGTCAGCAGTACCTGCAGGGGCCCCGCGCCGAAAACGACTCGCCGTAGTGTCAGTAATTGCGGGATGGAAAACTCCAACCCCAAGGTAAACAGCAGGAAGACAATGCCGAATTCTGCGAGATGCTGGATGTTTTCCAGATCCTGGACCCAGCCAAAGCCGAAGGGGCCTGCGGCAAGGCCGCACATCAGATAAGCGAGAATGGGGGGCATGTGTAGCCGCCGGAATAGCACTACGGCGGCAACCGCAGAGCCCAGCAGTACAACAATCAGCGTGAGAGCATCCTGCATGTTTCTGGATATCCTTCTTCAGAATACCCAGTGTACCAGCAGTTGAAGCTTCGGGGTGTGTCAGTCGTTGCAGGTGAAACGGAAGCTGTCGTCCAGGGCCAAAGGTAAGGTCAGGGAACGGAACTGTAACGCAGCCATTTCTTCACAATGCCCGGCACGGGCACCGCTATCCAGATACAGATAGTCGATATGCAGTACTGGTTTACCCGCCTCGATGAAGGGTGTCAGCAGGTGGCATTCCTGCCACTGGTGGCAGGATTCGTTGACCGCGAAATCCACGTGGGGGAGCAGTTCTTGCACCTGGCCGAGGTCATTCTTCAAGGACACGGCCAGCCCCTCGGCGTGGGCTCGATCAAACAGAAAACGGTTGTAATCCAGTTGGCTCTGGTAGGTCAGCGCAAAGCCGGTGCGATTGCTGTAGCCGTCCACGTTATCCGGGTCTACCCCGTCGCAGCCGCGCTCGGCCGCCAGGGCGATGCGGTCTGCCATGATGTCGCGCACATTGGCTGAGCGGGTATCCAGCCAGCGTTCGCCGGGCCAGTTGCCCAGACGGCGGCCCTTGTCTGTGGCGAGGAAACGATTGGCATCGTCCCGCCAGTCTTCGAAGCTGCCAGCCGAAAAGTAACAGATGACCTTGCGGCCACTGGCTTGCAGATCATTGATCACTGCCTGAGGCGTATCAAACAGATCGAGAATATACAGGTCGGCAGGGTAGCCGGTGTTAGGCGGTCCCTGAAGTTGTATTTGCCAGTTCACATCCACGGCAGGTTGGTACCACGCGGGCGGGGTCTCGGTCTGGGGAGTCAGCAGGCTTGAAATGGCGCCTGACAACATGCCTAGGGAGGAGCTCATGGTGCACGTCCACAGTGACGGGTGATAACGAATGCCACTGATGGTAGGTCGGCGGGGGGAGAAAAAATGTGGTCGATTCGCGCTATTTTTGTAACGCCTTGGTGCAATTACGCATAACTGCGCGCGCGCTTATTCCGTGCGAGTGATCAAGAGGCTTAAAACGTGACTTCCACTGTGACGGTGTCCCGGTAACTGCCGACTTCGGCATTGGCGTCAGCAAACACCCGGCCGAACACGGTGAATGACAGTCCGGTACCTGGACCCTGACCGGTACCACTTTGGCGCTCGCCTGCACTGTTGCCCCAGCGCAGGGAGCGGCCCGCGTCGCGGTAGAGTTCATAGCTGACCAGATAACTGCCATTGCTCAAGTTGCGCTGGCCGTGACTGCCGTTGCTCAGCCCCACCAGAAAATCTGTGCTGTTACTGCAACGCACGGAAACGGTGGATTCACTGTCGGCTTGGGTTAGCGGGGTGTTACGGGTGCCGAAATCCAGATCGGTGGCGCTCACCTGACACTGGTCGGGAATGGTGGCACGGGCGGTGAGTGTATAGGTGCCGGTGGTTGCACCTGCACCGCTGTTGCAGCTCTGGTTAAGACCTCCGGTTCGCACACGCACCTGCGAACCCGTCATCAGTGTCTGGTGGGTCTCGGCACGGGTAGTGGCGGGGAGGGGGCGCGGTAATTGCCCGTAAAGGGTTACGGTGCCGCTAGTGTTAAAGGTGAACCAGGGCATGTCTACGTTGATGCCCATGCCGGCGTTAGTGGTCGTTCCCGGTTGTCCGATCACGGTAGCGTGGGCGGGTGATGTGTAGACGTTAAAAGGGATTGCCGGGGGCTGGCCACTGATCGCATCCAGATAGCGGGGCAATTGGTTATTGCTGCTGTCGTTAGCCAGGTGAATGCATATCGTATTTTGCTGCGACTCGAACCAGCCACGGCTGCAGCTCCAGTTCAGGGTCACCTGGCTGGTGACGGCGCCGCCGGTAAATGGGTCAACGGTGCCGAAATCCAGCACCGGGGCGCCCTGCACGGAACACTCGACTGCTGCGTGCAGCGGGGCAGACAGCGTCGTGGCGAACAAGAGAAACAGGATTGCCCTTTTCATGTGGGGTCCCCACTGATGGTCAGGTTCGCAGGTTGTCCATTCACGTTAAAGTGCAATTGCCGCAATGTGCTGCGGTCGATGCCTTTGGGAAGCGACAATAACAAGGAGCGATCCGGCAAGGCATAACCGGCCAATCCGGGCTTCAATTCCAGTGGCGGGGCGCTGGCCAGCCCCTGACCCTGCACATCGCTGAGGCGGGCATGGCCGGTGCCATGGTTATCAATGCGGATGCCATCGGCAGCCCAGTGGGCACTCAGTGCAGGTTGTTGAGCATCGTCGCCGACAAACACGGGTACGGATAAACGCAGCAGTACCTTGAGTTGGGCTCCGCTGTCGGATTCGGTGTCAGGAATCTCGCTGATAATGAGCCGGTAACTTTTTTCCTTGTCACTGACGGTGGGTTGCTGGCGGATGATGCGCACTACCTGATCGGTGTTGCCAGGAATCATGGTGACCGGCGGTGTGACCACAAGATCCTGTTGCTGACGCAGTTGTTGTTGTCCGTCCACCTGATCCCAGGCCAGTAACTGCAACTGGTAGAAGCCTTCTGACGATGCGTTGTTGGTCAGTGTGAAGGTGGCATTGGCCTGATTGGGGGCCAGTGTCAGCCGGATTGGGGCAACCGTGAGCTGGCCAGCACAGGACAGGCCCGGCAGCAGGATAAGCAGGGCAAGCAAGGCGCTAAGGGTCTTCATTCCATTCTCCGTTCACGGGGTGGTCTGTTGCTGTGCAGGGGAGGACGGCGACAGACAGGTATAGGGCCCCAAGCGAGGCAAGGTGCCCGGGTTCGGCACAAAGTCGAGTCGAACCGTACACAGGCTACCGTTGCTGATAATACCAATTTCGTTTTCACCTTCGTGCAAACCTTGCAGGAAGGCTTCGCCGTCATAACCAACCAGGGTGGCGTTGGCATCGCTGTGCAAGACCCGCGCACCCGCCGGTACCGGGCTGCCGTCTTCGCGAACCAATACCAGTATCGCGCTGTGTTGTTGTTCAATGGCGAACCGTGCAGTGACGCCAGCTAGTTCCGCAGGCTTGATAATCAGATCGGTCTCGCTGAGTTGGGCATCCATGGGCAGGTCGTCAATGTCGATAGTCAATTTGTTATCGGTGTAAGGGATCAGGTCCGGTAACAGCAGGCGCCCACGGTGGTTGGTGTGGCCAATGATTCGGTTGGCGCGTCGCACAGGCAGGTCGGCAAAGCCGCCTGCATCCACGATGGCAAAACTGTTGTTCATGGTGTTGGCGGCGAACAGATCACCGTAGTTGGTGACGACTGATCCGCTCAGGTTGGCAAAGCTGTTGGTCTGGCCATTATCGCCATACACGCCTGCTTGCAAATCCGCGTAGGGGGTCCACCAGCGGGCGCTGGCACGGTGTGCCCCATCGCTTTGCGGGCTCATGGCCAGGTCCCAGCCGAGATCCCAGAATTCGTCTACCCGCTGGCTGAGGGTGGCGATGGATTGGGTGTCACCGCTTTCTTCATCATGAGTGACTTGAAGGCCGCTCTGCAGCGGGCGCTTGCCTGGGCGGTCCAGGAACAGATTGAGCCCGGCGCTCCAGGTTCGGTCACTGCTGTCATCCAGATTCTGGTTAACGCTGAGTGTCAGAGACAGACGTTTTTGCAGGGTACGGCTATGCCCGAGCACCAGAAAACGGCTGCGTTCGCCGCGGAACAGCCGGGTATCGAGATAGGTGGCATTGAGGCTGCCGTAACGGTCCAGATTCAGGCTGCCGTTCAGCTGCAAGGTGCTCTTGATGGAGGGGCGAACATCCAGACTATTGCTTAGATCGCGGTATCCCTGATTGCGGCGTGTGTACTGGCCGCTTACGCCGAATCGCCGGGTACGAAACTCATGGCCGATGTTCCACTGAATGCCCTGTGAATCGTCATCTTGTCCGTGGGCCAGGGCTATATTGCTGACGCCCCACAGCCCCGGCCGTGCGACCAGCCCAAGGCCGGCATTGACCAGGGTGTCACTGACATTGGCTGTGCTTTCCAGTGTGTATTGCGGGGTCATCCCGTAACGGGCGATACCGGTAGCGACAGGCTGCCCGTCGTAATCGTTGGAGCGCTGCCCATAAAAGCGTCGCGGGGTGCCGATGCTGGCTGAGTAATCCCACAGCCCTTCGCGCAACAAGGTCGGGCTGACATAAAACGGGACGGTGTTGGTGACTTGGCGCCCAAGGGTATCGGTGGTTACCACTTGTACTTCACCCAGTCCGGTAATGCGTGGCGAGGTTTCCAACACAAAGGGCCCGGGTTGCACGGTCTGGTCGGCCAGCCGCAGATCGTTGACAAAGACCTCGAGCGCTGATGGCAGTGTGGCTGATCCGCTGATTGACGGGAGGGGGAAGGTGATCAGGTCAGGGCGGGACGCAAAGTTTCTTGATAGCTGCAGCCCAGCCAACCGTACTGACGGTGTCCAGGCCAGTGCGCCACTGAGGGTGTCGCCGGCTATCCAGGTCTGCATTCGGTCAATACGGGTATAACGCCAGTAGCTATCAAGTCGGACGTAATCACCCTTGTTGTCAGGCATGGCATCGTCCCAGCGCACGACACCGCTACTGCTGACGGCCCCCCAATCGTCGAATAGACGCAGCTCGTGGCTGGCGGAGGTGTTCTGCCCGCCACTCTCATACCAGGTGCCGTAGGCATCGTAGTTAAGCAAGGCGCCGCGGCCCCGCTGTAGTGGCGTGGTGCTGGCATTCAGACCGGCACTCAGTGACTGTTCGGGCAACCAATCTGCTGGCACCACCAGACTGATCTGCTGCGCGTTATTGTCATAGCGACCGGCAATGCCAAGATCATCCAGTGACTGCCATTGCTCGCTGCTGGCGGGCAGGGCCACACCAAGCGCCGCCAATGCTTCGGTATCCACGGCAAGCTCTTCCCCATAGACCTGCACCGGTAGCATCTGGCTGGTGGTGGATCCATTGAGGATCAGGGCAGGGTAGGCAATAAAGGCGTGCTGGCTTTGCCCCCGCGCCT
This sequence comes from Alcanivorax sp. MD8A, assembly GCF_002888555.1. Taxonomy (NCBI): domain Bacteria; kingdom Pseudomonadati; phylum Pseudomonadota; class Gammaproteobacteria; order Oceanospirillales; family Alcanivoracaceae; genus Alcanivorax; species Alcanivorax sp. MD8A. Next base: position 26,471 of record NZ_AQOQ01000001.1, read on the forward strand.
GGGCGCGCAGCTGGGCGATATCCGAGAGGGAGTATTGCTGGCGCAGGGAAACCAGGTTATCGGTGTTGAGTTGGGCAAGGTGTGTTTCCTCTGCCTTGGCTGTCGACAGACAGACAAGCAATACCGCGCTCAGGCAAACCTGGCGGTTTGCAGCGTACGGGGCGGCAGGGCGGAATCGCGATGCGAACAGCCTGGGCACTGCAGGGGAGACTCCGCGCCTGTGCTGCCGTCGGGCAGCACAGGACGTGGTTCAGATCAGAACGTGACAGTCACAGTGACCGTGTCGCTCAGGTCCACACCGGTGTCGCCGTCAAGCGAATCCGCGGCGTTGATGGTCGGGGTCTGAGCCGGGATCAGGCCGTATACGGTGAAGTCCTGCTGGTTGCTGTCGCCGGTATCGGACACCAGGGTACCGGTGGTGTTTTCCCAGGCGGTGCTGTTGGCGCTGTCCTGATACAGCTCATAGCTGACTGAAGAACCGTTGGCGGAGGTCATGGCCCGGGTAGCGTTGGTGCCGCTCAAACCGATGTCATAGGCCGCGCCATTGGAGCAGGTCACGCTGACAGTACTGGTGCCAGTGATGCCACCGGTCACAACCTGGGCTTCGGTGGCATTGCCGAAATCCAGATCAGTGGCCTGATCAATGGTGCATGAGGCACGCAGGTTCAGCAGTACATCGAAATCTGCAGTATCCGTGGCGGCCTGGCTGGCCAGGGGGGAAGCAAGAAGGGCAGAGCCCAGTACGGCAAGCTTGATTGAGGCTTTCATTGAATTCTCCGATCCCGGTACAAGGATGAAATTAGTCGCAATTGCTCCGTGATTCTTGTCACGGTTTATTGTTAACACCGTGCAACGATAAGCAGGGGGCGCAGGGGGGTAAACGGACGGGGGGTGTAGTTGAGCAAAAAGGGGATGAACGGTATTCAGGTTGGTTTTATCGGTGGATATCATGGGATCAGCGGCCGACCGGCGAGGCTGGCCGGCCGCTGATACGACGGCTTACTGCGGTGTACGAATCACCAGTAGCCGCTCTTCGGTCATGTCGTTGATGGCCCAGCGGATCCCCTCGCGGCCCAGCCCGGAGTCTTTCACGCCGCCATAGGGCATGTTGTCGACCCGCCAGCTCGGCACGTCACCGATCACCACGCCTCCTACTTCCAATACATCCCAGGCTTTCTGGGCCTTGTACAGATCACGGGTGAAGATGCCCGCCTGTAGCCCGAACTTGGAATCGTTAATGGCTTGCAGGGCGGCGTCGAAATCGCTGAAGCGGCTGATCACGGCCACCGGGCCAAAGGCTTCTTCTTCCACAATCTGGGTGCCGGCCGGGGCATCTTCCAGCAGGGTGGCTTCCAGCATGGCACCATTGCGCTTGCCACCGGTGAGCAGGGTGGCGCCGGCGTCCACGGCTTCATTGATCCAGTTTTCCAGGCGGCTCGCTTCGCCTTCGGAAATCACCGGGCCAATAAAGGTGTCCTCATCCTTCGGGTCGCCCATTTTCAGGGACGCGGTCTTTTCCACCAGTTTCGCTTTCAGGGCGTCGTAGACCTTGTCGTGGATCATGATGCGCTGTACGCCGATGCAGCTCTGGCCTGACTGATAGAAAGCGCCAAACACAATGCGCTCGACCGCGTCGTTGAGGTCGGCATCTTCATCGACTACCACGGCGGCGTTACCGCCAAGTTCCAGAATCACCGGTTTCTTGCCGGCACGGGCTTTCAGGTCCCAGCCCACATCCGGGCTACCGGTGAAGCTCAGCAATTTGAAACGATCGTCGGTGGTGAACAGGTCGGCGCCGTCGCGGTGGCAGGGCAGTACCGAGAAGGCGCCCTTGGGCAGCGCGGTCTCCGCCAGCACTTCGCCGATGATGATGGCGCCAATGGGGGTTCGGCTGGCTGGCTTGAGTACAAAGGGGCAGCCGGCAGCGATGGCCGGGGCAACCTTGTGGGCCGCCAGGTTCAGGGGAAAGTTGAACGGTGAAATAAAGGAACAGGGACCAATGGGGACCCGTTTCACCATGCCCCGGTAGCCTTTGGCGCGGGCGGAAATTTCCAGGTTCAGCACTTCTCCCTCGATGCGTACGGCTTCTTCAGCGGCGACGCGGAAGGTGTCGATCAGGCGAGTCACTTCACCACGGGCATCCTTGATGGGTTTACCCGCTTCGATGCACAGGGCTTCGGCCAGTTCGTCAAACCGTTCCTGAAAACGTTTCACACAGTGATAGAGAATTTCCTGCCGCTCGTAGGGCGCCAGTGCGGCCATGGCGGCACTGGCCTTGTCGGCCGCCTCAATGGCTTGATCAATGGTGGCGGCATCAGCCATGGCCACGCGGGTGGCAACATCACCGCTGTATTTGTCGGTGACTTCCAGATCCTGGTTGGCGAACACGGCCTCGTTGGCCAGATAGTAGGGGTAAGCGTCTTTTAGCATGTTTGTTCCTTGATGGCGTTGGTGGGGCCATGAGGTGTTTGGCTATCTTTTAAAGCGTCGGACGTCGGACGTGCGACGCTACAATCAAACCCCGGACGGCGCAGGCTGCTTAAGCCGTCCGGGATGAAGATCAGAGCTTTCCGCTCAACTCACGAATTTCCTGGTTGAGAATGCGGTTGTTGTCGCGGTAGTCCACCGGGCAATCAATCACGTGTACGCCGCCAGCCTGATAACACTGCTCGATCAAGGGGGCGAGGCCGTCGGTGGATTCCACGCGGTGGCCATTGGCACCGTAGGAGCGGGCGTACTCCACGAAATCCGGGTTCTGGAAGTCGAGCCCAAAGTCCTGGAAATCCATGTCGCTTTGTTTCCACTTGATCATGCCGTAGCCGTCGTCGCGCAGAATCAGAATGACGATATCGAGTTTCATGCGCACCGCGGTTTCCAGCTCCTGGCTGTTCATCATGAACCCCCCGTCGCCGACGATGGCCATCACGCGGCGGTCCGGGTAGACCATTTTGGCGGCCATGCCGGAAGGCAGACCGGCCCCCATGGTGGCGAGGGCGTTATCGAGCAGCACGGTGTTGGGTTTGGTGGCGGGGTAGTTGCGCGCAAACCAGATTTTGTACATGCCGTTGTCGAGGGTCAGGATGCCGTCTTCCGGCATGATCTTGCGGATTTCATCGACCAGGCGTTGCGGGCGAATCGGGAAGCTGTCGTCGACGATGCCTTCACGGATGTGGTGTTGCAGCGCATCACGAATGCGATGGAAATCGGCAAAACTCCAGTGCTCCTGCGGCTCCAGACGCTCTTTCAATTGCCACAAGCTGTTGGCGATGTCGCCGATCACTTCAATCTGCGGGAAGTACACCGGGTCGACCTGGGCAGAATTGAAGTTGATGTGAACCACTTCGGCACCACCGGGGCGCATGAAAAACGGCGGCTTTTCTACCACGTCGTGACCGACGTTGATGATCAGGTCGGCCTGGTCGATGGCACGATGGACAAAGTCACCGGAGGACAGGGCTGTGTTGCCCAGGAAGTGCGGGCCGGTTTCATCGACCACGCCTTTGCCCATCTGGGTGGTAATCACCGGAATCCCCAGTTTCTCCACGAATTGCCGCAGCATCTTGCTGGTGAGCTTGCGGTTGGCGCCGGCGCCGGCCAGCAGCAGGGGCTTGCGTGCGCCCTGGATGGCTTCGATGGCCTTGCAGATCGCCTTGTCCTCGGCAATCGGGCGGCGAGTCATGCTGGGTTCGGTGACCGGCATGGTGGAGTGCTCGCGGGCGATGTCTTCCGGCAGTTCCAGATGGGTGGCGCCGGGACGTTCTTCCTGGGCCAGGCGAAACGCTTCGCGGATACGGGTGGGGATGGAATCACCGCTGACCACCTGCTTGGTGAACTTGGTCAGCGGGCGCATCATGTCGACCACATCGATGATCTGGAACTGGCCCTGCTTGCTGCTCTTGATCGGCTTTTGCCCGGTGATCATCACCATGGGCATGGCGCCCAGCTGGGCATAGGCGGCGGCGGTCACGAAGTTGGTGGCGCCGGGGCCGAGGGTCGACATACATACGCCAGCCTTGCCGGTCAGTCGGCCATAGGTGGAGGCCATAAAGCCGGCAGCCTGTTCGTGACGGGTAATCACCAGTTTGATCTTCGAGCCGCGCAGGGATTCCAGCAGGTCCAGGTTTTCCTCGCCGGGGATGGCGAACACGTGTTCTACGCCTTCGGCTTCCAGGGCACGGACGAACAAATCTGATGCTTTCATGTTTCTCTGTCTCCGGTTGTACCCGTCCGGCTCCCTGGCCGTTGCGGGCTCCACATAGGGTGGCAATCAAGTGTCAACGCGGTTAATGCAAGGATAATGCCGCCTTTTCCTTTATTTGGTGCATAAATTGCGCACCAATTGGATGCATCACGATCGTTGCGAGGTTCACTATAGCGCGTCGACATGCCCATCGGTATGCAGTTGCTTGATCCGTTTCATTAACAAATGTGATGGGAATGTGTGTGCCGGGTTGTGCACGCCGCACAGGCGGTGCACAGTCTGCGCATCAACCTTGTCTGGTCGGAGTAACAATTGCCCATGAAGATCTGGCTCTGGGTTCTGGGTGCCGTGCTGGCGGTGGTGTTGGTCGGGCTGGCGGGTGTTTACCGCTGGTTCAACCCGCCGGCGCCCCCCGCGCAGCTATTTTTTAACGGCACCGTGGTCACCATGGACCCGGCACAGCCAGAGGCATCAGCCATGCTGGTCAAGCGTGGCGAGATTGTCGCGTTGGGCGAGGTGAACGTGCTGCGTCAGCAGGTCAGTCGTGATGTGCAGGTGATTGATCTGGAAGGCGGCATCCTGATGCCCGGCTTTATCGATGCCCACGGTCATTTTCCGGGCGAGGGGCTGTCGGCGGTGGCGGTGGATGCCAATAGCCCACCCATTGGTGACCTGTACAGCATCGATACCTTGCTGGAGCGTTTGCGATTGTTGGCCCAGCGCCGGCCAGAGGGGCCACTGTTGGCCTACGGTTTTGATGACACCACTATCGGTGAGCAGCGTTACCCCACCCGGGATGAACTGGATGCCGTCAGCGATAGCCGGCCGGTGATGGTCATGCACATTTCCGGGCATCTGGGGGTGTTAAACAGTGCCGGGCTTGCGGCCATGTCGATCCCGGAAGAGGTGCAGGACCCGCAGGGCGGGTTTTACGGTCGCGACGCAGATGGACGTCTGAATGGCCTGCTGGCAGAAACGGCCTTTTCACCGGTGCGTGCGTCGATGCTGGCGTTGTCCGGCATGGACGGCTTGCGCGTACTGAACCGGGCATCACACCAGTACCTGGCCCGTGGTATCACCTTTGCCCAGAATGGGCTGGCGGATCCAGCGAGCCTGCGGGCGCTGAAACCGGCGTTGCGGCTGGGGGTCATTCCCTTGCGTTTGAGTCTCTGGCCCGATGCTGAAGCGGAAACCTTGCGCGGGTCGGGTGCACTGACTCTGCCCGGTAGCGACCGCATCCACCTTGGGCCGGTCAAACTGGTGGCCGATGGTTCCCTGCAGGGTTATACCGGTTTTCTCAGCGAGCCTTATTACACCGTCCCGGAGGATTATCCGCCGGATTATCTGGGCTTCCCGACCCTGTCGGGTGCCGATCTGACTGAACAGGTAACACGTTTTCATTGCCAGGATCGTCAGGTGGCGATTCATGCCAATGGCGATGCGGCAATAACGCTGGCGCTTGACGCCGTGGCCGCTGCCCGACAGCAGTGCCCGACGATCCGCAAACAACCGGTGTTGATTCATGCGCAGACCAGTACAACGGCTCAGCTGGAGCGCATGAAGGCGCTGGAGGTCATCCCCTCGTTTTTCAATGCCCATGTCTATTACTGGGGGGACCGCCACCGCGACATCTTCCTTGGCCCGGAGCGGGCGCGACGGATCAGCCCGCTGGCAGAGGCTGAGCAGTTGGGATTGCGTTTTACCTTGCATGCAGATTCCCCCATCGTGCCGTATCAGCCGTTGCTGATGGTCTGGAATGCGGTGCACCGCGAGACCTCGTCGGGGGCAACGCTGGGGGCGGGGCAGTCGGTGAATGTTGAGCGGGCGTTGCAGGCGGTGACCATCGATGCAGCGCGACAGCTGGGGGTGCAGGACCGGGTCGGTCAGCTGCGGGCGGGGATGCTGGCCGATCTGGTGTGGCTGGATCGGGATCCCCGGGACAATATCGCGCAGTGGAGAGATATTCAGGTGAGAGGCACCTGGATCGGTGGGGTACGCCGCTACCCGGATGGGGTGGAAGATCCGGCACTGTCTGCGCAGTAGGCAGGCAGTGAGTCGGCGACGGTGTCGCAAGTCGCGATTCAAGAGGGCCGTCGGTGCGGCCCTTGTCAGGGGCGGGGGTGTCCCGCGCAGTGATGTCCCGTTAGCGGGAGATCAGTATCAGTGCCAGGTCCCTTCCAGGTTTTCGCATTGCTCCAGAAATTCTTCGGCACTCATTTCAATGGTGTCTGTGTCCAGGTGAGAGGCCACCTGTTCTTTCAACTGACCCACGACCTTTGACATCACGGTCAGGGTCTCTTCCACCTGCTCAATGGTTTCCAGCAGATCCTCGGCTTCTTGCAGGTACTCTTCTTTCAGGTACTCGTCTTTTTCGTAATCGCTCATGCGAAGCCTCCTGATGGTATTGAGAGAGCCGGGCCATGCCACAGCTCACTTCCATGTTGCCAACGATGCCGGCGTAAAACAAACGGGAATTCCCGGGAATTGATTAAAGTTTGAGCGCTTGTGATGGGTGGTCACAGGCTTTTGTTAAACGGTGGCTAAATCGGCATGGTCTGCCGCCAGAAGGGGCAGTCGGGTCGTCAGAATTAGTGCTGATCCATGCGGAATTGCTCCGGTGTCAGGGTGTACCAGCGTTTGAATGCGCGGCGGAAATTGGCGCTGTCATGGTAGTTGAGCAGGGCGGCTATGCTGTCGACGGTTAATCGAGGGTCTTGCAGGTAGTCTGCCGCTTGTCGGGACAGAATCTGTTCGCGAATTTTCCGGAATCCACTGTTTTCCTGTGCCAGCTTTCTGGCAAGGGTGCGCTTGCTCATGAACAAGGCAGCGGCGGCCTCCTCTTCGGTGAGTGTTCCGGGTGGGCATGACAGCATCATTTTCTCTACCCGGTAGCGATAGCTGTCGCTGTCAGTGACCAGTTGCGAGAGCATTTTTTCGCATTGCTGAAGGGCTAGCTGATAGCTTTCATGGTTGGCTGCATTATTGGGGAAAAGGCACAGCGCTTTGGGAATCCTGGCCATGAAATGCTCTGCCCCAAAGTGGTAAGCCCCGGGCAGGTACTTCGGGTATTGCTCGTGGTGGGCGGGCATGTGATGACTGAAAAAGGTTTCTACCTCGTGGGCCGGCCGACCAAGAATCGAGCGGGCGGTTTCGAAGAACATCATGATGAAAGCTTCGGATAAACAGCGCCGTGTCTCGTCACTCAAAGGGGCATCGAAGTTAGCGTAGCAACCCAGCCATTCTCCGTGATCCTGTACCTCGATGCGCACGAAGTTCAGGCGGGTGGGAGCATAGCGGTGAATCGCTTGCAGGGCCTCCAATAAATTGGCGCTACTGAGCGTCAGGAAACCCATGGCTCCGTGGGTGGCAGGGGTCAGGCGATGGCCAAGGCGAAAGCCAAAGGTGGGGTCATCACTGATCTCCATGGCGTTATGCAGGATTTGCACTTGCTGCTGGGTGGTCAGCAGGCTGTCTTCAGCCAGCAGTTGTTCCGGCGTTACCTCGGTGCCTTGAAGCAGCATCCACAGTCGTGTGGGGGGAAGCCCCAGTTCCCGGGCAATCAGGCGTGAGTAACTGGCTGGGTTGGTTGCCTGGGTGTGTTGTGGGTAGGGGGCTTGCGCCATGCGGTTCTCCTCGTGGGACGGCTTATTGTCTTTTTATGACTCCCCTTTGTCAAAAAATGACCTGCTCAGCGGGGCGGAGCAGCGGCACTGTGTCAGTCACACAACAACAATGAGAGTTCTGACATGGCAACGATGACCTTTATCGAACATGGCGGCACTGCCCACGAGGTGAATATTGAAACGGGCAAGTCGCTGATGGAAATCGCCGTGGATAACCTGATTCCCGGTATTGATGCTGACTGCGGCGGTGCCTGTGCCTGTGGCACCTGCCATGTGATTGTCTCCAGCGAATGGTTTGCCAAAACCGGCACCACCAGTGACGAAGAAGACATGATGCTGGGTATGACTCCGGAGCGTGCTGATACCTCCCGGCTAGCCTGCCAGATTGAGGCCTCAGAGGCCCTGGATGGTCTGGTGGTTCAGTTGCCTGAATTCCAGATGTAAGGCACGACACCGTCATTCACAGGGAGAGCCCCATGTCACTGAAATCTACCGCCATGAATGTCACGGCCAACGTGATTCCTGCCCACTGGCAAATCCGCGCCGTGCACCGTTTCTTGAAACTCAAGAACGCCCTATTCAAAGGGCCTTATGTGCCGACCTTTGTCGAGACACCGCTTCCGGACGTGGAGACGCTGGCGATTGAGGATATCGATGTCAGTAGTCCGTTCCTTTTCCGGCAGAAGAAATGGGAGTCCTATTTCAAGCGGCTGCGTGATGAACGACCGGTGCATTACCAGAAAGACAGTCCGTTTGGTCCGTTCTGGTCCATTACCCGCTACGACGACATCGTGTTTGTCGACAAGCATCACGAGCTGTTTTCGGCAGAGCCCATCATTACCCTTGGGCGCACTCCGGAAGGGCTGGAAATCGAAACCTTTATTGCCATGGATCCGCCAAAACATGATGAGCAACGCAAGGCGGTCCAGAATGTGGTGGCACCGAAGAATCTCAAGGAAATGGAATCGCTGATCCGTGAGCGAACCCGGGAAGTGCTGGACAGTCTGCCCGTGGATCAACCTTTCGACTGGGTACAACAAGTCTCCATTGAGCTGACGGCTCGTATGCTGGCGACGCTGCTTGATTTTCCTTATGAGCAGCGCCACAAGCTGGTGTACTGGTCAGATGTATCCACTGCCAGCCCGGAAACCACCGGTGGCAAGGTTGGCCCGGATGAGATCTTCGCGGCGGCAGCGGATGCCGGGAAGCACTTTGTCAGCTTGTGGCATGAGAAGGCTGCCCGAAAAGCAGCGGGAGAAGCGCCGGGTTTTGATCTGATCAGCCTGATGCAGGCCAACGAAGAAACCAAAGACATGGTCAAGCGGCCCATGGAGTTCATGGGGAATCTGGTCTTGCTGATCGTGGGCGGTAATGACACCACGCGTAATTCCATGACGGGCGGGGTGCTGGCGCTAAATCAGTTCCCTGGGGAGTTTATCAAGCTCAAGGAAAACCCTGACCTGATTCCCAACATGGTATCTGAGATTATCCGCTGGCAGACGCCGTTAGCGTATATGCGGCGCATCGCGAAGCAGGATGTAGAGCTCAACGGGGAGACTATTCGCAAGGGCGACAAGGTGGTGATGTGGTATGCCTCGGGTAATCGTGATGAGCGCAAGATTGAAAACCCGGATGTCTTCCAGATCGACCGCAAAGGCGCGCGCAATCACCTTTCCTTTGGCTTTGGCGTCCATCGCTGCATGGGGAATCGTCTGGCGGAATTGCAACTCCGTATACTTTGGGAGGAACTGCTTGAGCGTTTTGATGACATCAAAGTACTGGAGGAGCCCGAGTGCGTGCAATCGAACTTTGTGCGTGGATATAGCAAGATGATGGTTCGGCTTTCGGGCAGAAAGAATAATAAAACTGAGGGAAAGTCACCGTGATAGCGGTTGAACCGCCGCGCCGTATCGGGAGTGGTTGAGGTTGTGGTGAGGCACTCCTCACTGCAAAGTCACCCTTCATGACTGTAGGTAGTGATGAAGGATGACTTTGATGTATGACGACTTCTCAGGGGGTCTCAAAATCCGTTTCTGACCATAGACTAAGCTGGCCATCGTCATGGTGTTTTCTGACCCGGAAATAGCGGGTGCCGCTACCCAACGAAGAGTGCTCGATTTCATAGTAGTTACGTCGCCAGCCTGAAAGGTCGACGATGGGCGAGGAAAAATCGGCATTGTCATCAATCTGCAGATCGTAGGTAAAGCCCGTTGCTGTGACGATCTGCGCTTTGTGTTCCGGGGTCGCACCACTAGCGACGCTCCTTCGGCGATGTTTGCACTTCAACCTCAAAGGTTGTTCCAGCTGCGGTGCTGTGAGGTTTGCGAGATCACAACTTCCCTTTGGTATTTCCTCAGTAAACTCAGGGGTCTCTGTGGTAAAGCGCTTTCACGGTTTTGGTTTTTTTGCGTGTAGCCTATTGCGTGAAACGTGATGTGTAAAAATAAAAAAGGGCGCCGAAGCGCCCTTTTTGTACTGCATCTGTGTGAGTTGCCATTAGTGGCGTCACACCCTCTGTAGGGAAATCAATAAGTTAGACGGTTCTTGCCACGCTTGAATCGCAGTTTTTGACACAAGAAAAAGCAATTATTCCGTAACCTCATGATAAGAAAAAACAAAATTGCGAAATGAGATGCTGGTCTTGCTCGCAATTAAGCCTCGAATTCTAAATAAAAGTATAAGATTTTTAGTATATTTTGTGAACTATACTCGCCATATATGAGCTGATGGAAGTGCCGGAGATGGAACTTACCAGAGAGGATCTTTACGAGTTGGTTTGGTCAATGCCCATGACCAAGGTGGGTGAAAAATTGGGCGTTTCTGATGTTGCTGTCAGGAAAGTCTGCGTCAAGATGAAGATTCCACGTCCTCCACAAGGTTACTGGTTATCGGAGAGACTCCAGAAGCGGCCTAGGCCTGTTCTTCCAGGCTTTAATGGGGGGGGCAAGTTTTCATCAGTCCTCCCGCCCCGAAAGTGGAACCGGAGGAGACTCCCCCTGAATTGCCCGAAGTGGTTTTGAAGCATGTAGCGAAAGGGCTTCGCGCATCGGTTACTGCTGAATCTGGGGAAACAAAGAGACTGCTGAAATCGGGTTTTGTGGATCGCTATGGCTTTCTTAGAAGCGGAAAACCGCTCCCAGTCCCTGTAGTTGCTACAAAGGCTACGCTCCAGAGAGCTCTACTTTTAGCTGATTGGGTCATAAAGATGTCTGTTCTTCAGGGATTTGTCCTTGCGGAACAGCGCAATGGGTATGGCCGTGATTTTGAGATCAAGCTAGAGAAAAAAGGTATCAAAGCTAGTATTCAGATCAAAGAGCGTGTTACCCGCAGAGATGTTCCAGTTGCAGAACGACGGTATGACTATGGGGACAAATATAGATATGAGCAGACTGGAGAGCTTGGAATCTCCTTTGAGTGTGGCTGGGGGAACAAGAAAACGATCAAGGACAAGGGCAATCTCAAGATTGAGTCTCGGTTGCTAGATATGGCGACAGCGCTGAACATTTGCTTTCAGCGGGCCGTTGAGAGAGAGAAGCAACGAGCGATTGAGGCGCGGGAAAGGCAGATCCAGTATCGGAACGATCACCGGGGAAAATGGGTTGAAGAGCTGGAGAGTAAGCGCCTAGAGAATTTCAATCAAATGAGACAGGAGCTTGAAAGGAACCGCTTGGATCGAGAGTTTATCGACTCTGTTGGGTTCGCGGAGCACCACGAGTGGCTGGAATGGGTGAAAGGAAAGCTAGTAGTGCCTGATCTGGACATTGTGGAGCGATATTCAGCATCTGATAGGGATATTTGCATTTCTATAGAGCGCCTCAAAGGTGCCGACGCGAGTGATGACGGCTTTGACTGGCCAAAGCCGTATTATTCCTGACATTGGTAGGCTCCCCTTGAAATTGGCGACAATTGACTAATGAACCCTGTTCTATATTGTTCATGGTAAGAACAATCAGACGCCCGCAATGGGTGCAAATGGAACGGAGGGGGCATGGCTAGGAAGCCGAGCGGCCTGAGGACGGCTATTAAAGTCGCCAAGGCTATAGATAGAGCATCAAAGAATGCCGAGAGAGACCGGCATAGACGCATCAAAGCCCGCGAACGAGAGGAACGGGCTGCCATCCGCCGGGCCGAACAGGCCGAGCGCGCCAGAATCCGAGCTGAGAAGCAGGCGATCAAGGACGAGGTAGAGTACGCCAAAGAGCTCTACCAAGATCGCGTAGAAGAGCGCCGGATCACCAAAGAAGAAATCATCAACGAATATATGAGGTAGCACATGACCATCGAGATCATGGCCGTGCTCGCGGGCGTCTATCTAGTCTCTATCCTTGTTACCTTCTTTGTGACCAAGAAGTTAGGTGACAGCAAAATCAAGCAATTCAACACCCTTAGAGCTGCTGTTAAGGCTGCGAAAGAGAAATCCAATCAGGCAGAGTCCGATCTCCAGGACATGAACACCAAAGTTCAGGCTTCGCAGGCCCAATTCAATAGCCTGGATCTCGCAACTAAGGATTTGCAGGATCTCCGAGCCAACGCGAACACTATCGCGGAGAGGCTAAAAGCAGATTCATTAGCTCTTGAAGAACTCAAGACCGCGTTGGCCCAAAGTGAGGCAGAAGCCGTAGAGCGGGAGGAAGCACTGCAATCAGTGTTGGCAAAAATCGATCTTTACTCTCGGGTTGATGACTTTGTCGCCTATGGTCACTTCGAGACACCAGATTACCTGTATGAGACCAGTGAAAGGTTTGCAGCTGAGATAAAGTCCCTCAGGGATAAGCAAAAGGCGATGATCAAGGATGGCAGTGCGTTTACGCAGGAAGGTCAGGTTAGCCTGACTGGGGATCCGAGGGTAGACAAAAAGATCATTGATGGGCAAATGAAGCTCCTGATGAGAGCCTTCAATATTGAGAGTGACCTTCTAATCGCAAAGGTCTCACCCTCAAACTTTGACCGTACATTGGGCAGGATTGAGAAACTGGCTAATGATCTGGAGAAGCTGGTAGCCAGCCTCCGATGTGGGATTAGCATCGATTACGTCACGGCAAAGTACGAAGAATGCGGTGTTCAGTACCAGTTCACGCTCAAGAAGAAGGAGGAGCAGGAAGAACAGCGCTTAATCCGGGAGCAGATGCGAGAGGAGGCCCGGGCAGAGAAGGAATTCAAAGATGCTCTGGCTGCCGCAGAGAAAGAAGAAAAGATGTACCAGAACTTGCTGGATAAGGCGCGAAAGGAGCTAGATAAGGCGTCAGAAGAAGAGCGATCACTTGCTGAAGCGAAGATTGCAGAGCTTCAGGCTCAACTTGAAGAGGCCGAAGCTAGAGGTGAACGAGCCAAGAGCCTGGCTGAACAAACCCGTCGTGGCCATGTCTACGTGATCAGCAATATCGGCTCGTTTGGTGAAAATGTGTACAAAATTGGCATGACCCGCCGGCTAGACCCCATGGACAGGGTAAAGGAACTCGGAGATGCCAGTGTCCCGTTCTCCTTTGATGTACATGCCATTATCTTTGCGGATGATGCTCCAGCCTTGGAAACCGCACTACATCGCGAGTTTAGCCATCATCGGGTGAATGCAGTGAATCTTCGAAAAGAGTTTTTCAGAGTGGATCTTAAGCATATTAAGACGGCCGTTGAAAAGCTGAGCGACGATGAAGCGGATTTCACAACGACTATTGCAGCGGAAGAATATTTTGAAACTAAAAGGTTGAAGGAGCCAGCATTCCAGTAATCGGCTTAAGCTGTGAATATTATGAAAATTACGTTTAACGAAATGAAATCAGGGGACGAAGTAGGTGCTTTGGAGCATTCGGGGATTTCTGAGATCTTGCTGCCGGCATTCTCTGAGGATGGTCATGATATTTTTCTCTCATCAAAATTCGCAGCTCGGCCAGGGGTGCGTCGGTGGTTGGTTGAGAATGTAAGTTGCTCAGGTAACACCCTTGAAGTAGGTATTACGGCAAGTTCTCGCGTGGCGATTTCTCTACTTGAGTACGCCGCGAACCAATCGAAGCATCCTGAAGTTTATTTGTCAAAGTTTCGGATTGTTGAGGTGGATTTTGGGTTTTATTCAAATTGTTTTAGTGTTTCTGATCGCTCTCTAACGAAAAATAACTGGAATACTTCGGCCCTACTCCCAGGAGAAATGCACAAGAGACGGCCATGCATTGTAGTTGGACATGGAGGGAACAGAGTTCAAGTTTTACCTATGACGACTTCTAATGTCGCACCCCAAAACCCCAAGAAGATAAGAATGAGTGAAGCATCATTTTCTGGGATGCATCGGCGATATTTGGAAAGCACTTCCTATGCACTTTTAGATATGGTTCAGACTGTTTCTGCTGGACGAGTTTTTCCTCCGCAAGCACCTGATGGGAAGCATTATCCGAAGTATGCCCAATACAAGCTATGTTCAACTGATAAAGCTGCTATCGTAAGTGCGATGGCGAGCCAATATAATAGTGAAATTCAGCTTGAAAAGGTCGCACTTGAGCAACGCCTAGAGCGTTTGGAAGAGGAGAAGCGTCGTTTGGTGCAAGCCAATCAACGCATCAGAGGTGAGAATGATTCTCTTTCTTCTGAGGTTGAGACCATGAAAGGGTTGGTGCTGAAATGCGGGCAACTTGTTGGTTCTAAAGGGAATTTTGAGGATATATGTAATGAGATTGATGCGTTGTGACAGTCCCCTTGGGGCTTGCAATGCCCATCCGCTTGGTGCTAATATCGCACCACTGGCCTTGGAAAGGGTGTATCGACCGACCTAGGCGACTAGCAGGAAGGGTTAGCTCTTTAGTTAATCAATAGCGCTAACGATACATTGCAAATACGAAAGCCAGCATATTTATGCTGGCTTTTTTGTTGGTGGTAATTCTCTTTCAAATGTGTTTTTTTACCTCTGCCACTACCTTCCACTACAATTGTTGCTCATCAGGTTTTGTCTCGTGCAACTTGCATCTGGTGGCGTAGTAACCATCAATGCAAACCATGCTCCCAATCCCCCCGCAAACATCGCAAATTCGTGCGGAATATGCCTCCGCCAATTTGATGAGCCCTCCGTGATAACTTGAGCAAGCCACCGCGTAGAAGCGTAACTTCCCGAATTTCTCCTTCACCTGTAGTGCCTTAACCTCCGATGCTCCTTGCTCTGTACTCTTCACAAGCAGGGAGCATAGGGTGTCGACGAGCGGGATCCAGCCTGGGCCCACGGCAACCGGGTAAATAAACTGATCGTGATCGAACAGGCTCGGATATTTCTCTTTTAGTGACTCTTGTGGAGCTTCAGACATGGTTATGTCCTCTTGCCTGGCTCTGGATATGGTGCCCACGAGGCTACAGCATGGTTGATCAGCTGTCGGGAGATACCGGGTAGTAGCTTTGCGATATTCCTGACGTCATCGATGCCTCTGTGATGCGTTCCCTCTGGCTGGATGCCTGCATACGCCAAAGCCCGAGTCATTCCTCTCGGAGGGATGCCCTGTGACCTCGCCCAGAGGCGTTTCAAGTTGATGTGCGGTACACCCAGGAATGCTGGAGCCGCGCAATGCCTGCTTTTCTCCTCAAGCAACTGATATCTGTCGTAGTTTCCCCAAGACCCCCAAACTAGCCCTCTGACCCGTTGGCCAAGCCATTCATCCACGAGCTGGCATGCTTCCGGGTAACCCGGGGCGGTATCTACGTCTGATTGGGTGATGGTTGTCAGTTCTGTGCAGAATGAAGTGAGATTTGTATGGAGGAGCGGTTTCACGAAAGTGCTGAAATCATCCAGTACCTTGCCATCCGACGCTACGAGAGCACAGCCGATTTCGATGACTTCCTTATCAGCAGGCGCAGTATGTTTGTCCCTCCAGCATGTTGCCTCCAGGTCAACGATCAGGATTGGGCGGCTCATTGGGCCTTTCCCTCTTTCAGATCGATAACCAGGTCAGGATTGAAGCCTGTTTCCTGGCCTGGATAGCCTGCGGGGTTGGTCACAAGGCGAGTTTGCGCGACATGTGTGTCTAGCGCAGCGTGCGTATGCCCGTATAACCAGTAGTCTGCTTGAGTTACTAGGTGGTCTAAGTGTGAGCAGTAAGCATTACTGACGATGCTCCCTGTCCATTTCGGATGGACGCATAGTTGGGACGGGCCATGATGGCTTACGACAACGGTGGTTTCGTAGTCGCCGTGTTCCTGAAGACTTTCTTCAAGCCAATCAATGGCATTGCCGTGAAGCATTTGCGCATGGCCGGGAGAAAATAGTGCCTCTCCGCACCTGATCAGGTGGTGATCAGACATAACGCGGCGGATCTGGTGCTCAACAAAATACGGGTGTTCCCCCGTTAGCTGGAAGTCAGTCCAGAGGGTGGTACCGAGGAATAGAACCCCATCAAGTACCAGGGCTTCATTGTTCAGGTAGTGCACCCCGAGCTTCGTCGACAGGATACGCATTGCTATATCGTGACTCAGTAGCTCGCTGCCGTAGTACTCATGATTGCCTGGAACGTAGATGACGGGTACTCCAAGCCGTTGTGACTCCTCCGCCGCCCATCTGATCCCGGCCAAGTCAGTATCAATGTCTCCCGCAAGGATCAGGATGTCGAAATCAAGATCCTTCACCCGGTACGGAGCATCCCTGTGCTCATTGTGAATGTCCGTTAACAAATGAGCCTTCATACGGAATCCTGAATCCTTGCGGCATGATCCAGGGTCATTCGCATGCGGTAGCCCTTTCCCCAAAGCACATAGAGTGTATTCCCGGTTTCAATGAGCCCGTTTCCGAGATCTTTCGTGACAGGAGTGCTAAACACGTGGCTACCCAGTGGCCAGCGCTCCCGGAAGTCATCAATCAAAAACTGTGAGTACAGAAGTGTGGGGTTAATCCCATTCGCTTCTAGCTGGGCCGCCTGTCTCTCATCCAGGTCGAGGTCGATGATGACCCAGGCTCCCACGATGCAAGGCGGCTTGCTGGAAACGGACTGAGCCTCAGCGATAACCGTCTCGACATCCTTGCCTTCGTAGTTGGAAAACAGAATCTCTTCCGCCGAGCCATTGAGATCAAACTGTGATCTGAAGTGCTGGAGGTCGAAGATGGGAATGAATGGCAGCATGGTCAATCCTTAATCGGTGAGTGCCTTTTGACGCTATTCTTCGGGTTTGAAAAAGTCAAATAATCCAATTAAAACAATGACTTAATAAACCTAAAAGTAATTGGCTCGCTTGTTAGTCTTTGATTCAGAAGGGAGTTTCTAGCGACGATTTATCAGCTTCTCGACACCCTCAATCAGCATCTCTGACAGCTCGTCACCCCCGTCGTAGTAAATACAAAGCAGCCCTCGCTTATCTTTGAAGTCTCTAAAGATGGGTGGGTCAATCAGGTTCATTGAGTCAAGCGCAGCGAGGTTCTCAAGCATTTGCCAGACAGGGGGGAACCACCAAGGATCAATCGTGAAACTGGCATAGAATCGCAGGTTGAAAACCCCGCTTTCCCAGCTGAGTAGCGTCGGGAACTCCCTGTATAAATGGGCCACGATCTCCTCGTATTGCTCCAGGGTGGTGGGTACCTTTCTCATCCCGGCCTCCTGAATGTCTTGATTTGCTCGCAATCAAACAGAACGCGATTCTCAAGGAAGCCAGGGTGTCCTTCAGGTAGAGGGGTAAGGTGGCCTAGCCGTTTCCAGTTATGGATGTCCGCTGCGGTAGCCCCCAGAAATGCGGCGGCCTGTTGATCGTCCCAGTACCGGGAGAAATGCACCTCCAGGATTGCGGCTTCCTTATGGTCGATACAGGCCGCCCCCTGGTAATTTAATGGCTTGGTTTTGAGCAATCGCCAAAGACGGCCCAAGACTCTTCTGGGGGTAACCCCGCATTTAACTGCGAGGTCATCCACCGTCACCATGCGAGCCAGCTTCCCCTTCATCTTGCTGACCTGCTTGCGAAGGAAGTAGTTACTTACTTTGGAGGAGGCATGCTCTGGACGTGTTGCCACGAGGTCTTGCTTATCTACCAGCTGATAGAGCTGCTGGGCAGTGAGTCCTAGTGCTTCTGCGGCCTCACCGCCAGTCATCCAAAGGCTGCTATCCACTCTGGGAGCGGACTTGGGTCTGCGGCCCGAGGTGGAGTAGCCCTCCTTGATGGAGAGCACTGCACTGAGGTCTTCGTTCTCGATGACCTGTCGAAGGAATAGGAAAACCGGACTGGAGTCGATCCCGGGCCCACTGACGGGTTGAATGCCGGCAAAGCGCAGCTTGTCGGTGATAACGGTCACTGAACTGCTGGTCAGAGAAGCAATGTCTCCAGCAGAGATGTATTTTTCCCGGAATGCATGCAGCTCAGCAGTCTTGTACAAGTACCGATTGTTTTTATTGCGCTGATGGTGCCCTGTGAGCAAGCCTGATCGCCTGAATCCAGCGATATACTGGCTGTTCACACCCAAAATGGATTGCGCCATAGCCAGGGTGGAGTACCCCTCCGGGACATCATCGGTATACCCATCAGGTGCCACAACTCGCCAGTCCTCAAGCCTCCAGGAATCGGCGGGTGCTGCAGTAAGGTCACCGGCCAGCAGGTCTGAGATCAGCTCATGGGTCTTGCGCTTGGTGCTTGCTGCGAGCTGAGTCAGTGTGAGGCTATGTGTCTTTGGGCTCGTTTGGGGGGTATAGCAGCTATACAGCCGTTTTAGCTCAGGCAGAAAAACCTGCCGCTGCGTCAGAGATCTTTTCGCCAGGGTATTATCCAGCACCTGATTCTTGAGCAGCATCTCTACGGTGAGGGCTTTGCAACCAAGTGCGAAGCGCAGTTCCGTGTGGCCAAGATGAAAGCTATTTGGCAGGGATTCCGGGTGATGGGTATCAGGCAGGCTGTCGAGCATCTCGTGCAGTTGGGGTAAGGCCTGCTGAAGTCGTGGAGAAGAAGCTGAAGAGAGGGCTGCGACAAGCGCTCGAGATCCTAATGGGGCCGCTCCAGTCAGGTATGCGTTGAGCCGTTTGGCTGCCGGCAGGGGATCTCCCAGGATCCAGCTAATGGCAGGCTCTGCCCAACATTCTTCAGCAGAAATGCGTTCCGTCAGGAGCGCTTCCAGTTCCTGGTAGGCTGCCAGCGCGTCTGTTTTTCCGCTTCTGATCCACTCCTCGAGCTGGCGGGCAACCGCGAGTTCGGCCGGGCTCGCCTCCTCGGTATCACCAAACTCTTTGGTGCAGTGGCACCGGTTCAACCCAAAGCGGTTCCACCGCACGGGGTCTCCGCAGTGATTACAGTGCGTGCGGAGCTGCTTGCCATGCCTGGTACAGCAGGTAATAAGGTGAAAATCATGGGTATCCGGAAGCCAGCCTTCTTGTGCGCAATCCGGGCATACCGATGGATGCAGATACTCCAGCCACTTCTTGGCGTTTCGC
The DNA here is from genome assembly GCF_002888555.1 of Alcanivorax sp. MD8A. NCBI lineage: Bacteria > Pseudomonadati > Pseudomonadota > Gammaproteobacteria > Oceanospirillales > Alcanivoracaceae > Alcanivorax > Alcanivorax sp. MD8A. The sequence continues at coordinate 45,658 of NZ_AQOQ01000001.1, forward strand.
GCCTTCGCGAGGGCAGTCGTGGACTTGGACGGAGCCCAATTCTGGGTATTCACCAGCGATAAGACAGGTGTAGGGAGGCCACAGTACAGCTTGCGGATACTCCCTTGAATGGAGCAGTTGCTATGGCCAAGCGCCATAAGGAGCGCGGAAGGTCGCTCTGTATGGGCCTGGCTCAGGCGCAGCAGCAAGCTGCCGGCGCTCTCGCCCGGCAGCGCTTTGGGGAGAAAGGCGAGATTGGTCATGGTCAAGCGGCCTTCTTCTTGGCTAGGGTTTTAGCCATTAGGGCTACCAGGGCTTTTCGGTCAGCGGTAAATGGCTGCTCGTTACTGTCAAGTTTCAGGGTGCGACAGATAGCGTGAAAATCGCTTAGTGCAAGGGTGGTTTTACCTTTCCTCATGCCGTACTTGGCGCTTTCAATGATGATCTGATGGATTTCCCGCATCATGCCCTTTGAGGCAAGATAGAGCCGCTGTGAGAACTCAATCCTTTTGACATCATCCGCAAGGCTGATCCCGCAGTCGTCCTTGAGATATTGAAGGTACCTTTCAGCGGTTTTGTGCATTGGCGAATCAGTGGAATTAGGTGGATGAAATTCCTGCAGTGAGATGTTCTTCACAATGCGAGATGCAGTTTGGGAGTCATTGTTAAAGAACTCATTGCAGTCAGCAGGTAGACCGAAGAAGACAACAGGGATTTGGGCTTCATCGATAATCTGTTTGATAAAGTTCCTGATGTGGATAATCTCCTTCTGACTCGCGCTTTCAAGAATGATGTTGGTCTCATCGGTGACTAGCATCCGAGTTTCAGCGTTCTTCAGGCCGTCAATTGCTTTGCGCGTCAGGAGGCTTGTGGTGTTCTCCCGAGTGGTTGCTACCTTAAGGGTGTGGCAGATCTCAAAGATGTACCCCTTTAGGGTGCATGCAGGGGGAACTCTGATTAAGGCGACAGGAACTCTCCACTGCGTGCCCATTTCCGTTTCAATTGCATGAGCGGGATGGTCGGCAACAAAATCTGTAAGAAGGGTGGTCTTTCCAACGCCCGTTTCGGCAGTAACCACATACGTTGAGCCCTCAGGAGGAGTTCGCTGAGGAGTTTCTGCAAGAACGTCAGCCTCTTCATAAAGCTCTTCGAGGAGTGATAGGCATTTTCTGTAATCGCGATGTTTGATGCGACGTCCAGACAGGGTGTTAACGGCGGTAAAGTTGATCTTTCTCATGGATAAGTTCCCTCAGTAGTTTTCATATGAATCAAGTGGATCGTCGAAGACGTCGAGAGCAGGATTGTCTTCAGAGTTCGAGTGATCAATAAAATCGGTGTAGTCAGTATCAGATTGAAAATTGGCTTTTGATGAGCGCTCAGCGGAATCACGCATCTGAGACTTCTTGCGGTTGGTGTATCTTCCCGCTCGAGCATCACCCTCAATATCCGTTTCTAGCTGGTATCTAAGACCTACCAAATCTGCATGATCTACGAGGGATCGGCGTTTCGCTCTTTTGCAGTCCTGTACCTTGGAGTGGACATCCATTGTCAATCCATTTTGGTAATCCGGATATAAGGGGTCACAGATAATGAACGAATGAGGATCCTTAGGGTCTGAGACGAAAACATGAGTAAGATCATGCTCGTTGTAGCGGAGAAGAACTTTAGGTGAGTGTCCGTTAGAGTCTGCTCTAACGGAAGCTCTTCTTCGCATCATCATGTCGAGTTCAGGAAGGCTTGGAGATGTCCAGAAAAGGTTGTCCAGGCGAACTCGGCTACCGTTAATTCGAACCATTTTTGATTTGGTTCCAAATTTTTGTGCTTCTTCGTATGGAAGCGTACGCGGCTCGAATTCTGGTGTGCTCACTTCTTCCTGCCAGAACCGATCAGGAATATCTTCAAGGCCACTATGATATTCATTGTGGTAGACCTTAAGGGCCTGCTCCCAACGTTTATTTAGTGTTTCGATTGTGTAAATCGCTTTTTTCGCGGAATCATAGTCGCCTCGATCCTTGGGGTTGGATTTTGTGGTGCCTGCCAGTAAATGGAAGAAATACTCATTGAATGTTCCAAAATGGCGCTCACAGAACGCTTTGATGGTTGGCGATCGTGGGGCTGCATATTCGACTCGAGTGCCAAATGTCTGGATCTCTGTCTTGACGCTTTTGTTAACAAACTCGGCGCCATTATCGACCACAAGCATTGAAGGAACGCAGCGATATGGGTAACCGTCAGCGCCAATGGCTTGTCTGAAGACTCTCGTAAACTTTGCCGCGCTAGGGGCCGTAGAGGATAAATCCCAGCCAATGATGCAGCGGGTGCGGATGTCGATCATGATCATCAGCCAAGGGCGGTAGCAGAGTTTTAGCCTGTCGTCCTTTACCATTACATCTGCCTTGGTACAGTCCATCTCGACTCGACCACCAATAAAATCTGGTGAACCAATATGCTTTCCATATCCGGCTAGCTTTCTAAGTTGATGTTTGCCGATGCGTTTGGTCATGACTGCATAATGATCTGCCTCCTCAATCCTTCGTACGAATGTTCGGTATGACGGGATCAAGGCTTTTGCTTCGACGACTCCAACATTGAATTCTGCTTGAGCTTCGGCCAGAAGAGTTCGATAGGCTTTTGTCATGCGTGGCCTGCGATCGCAGCTGTAGCTATTTAAAATCACTTTGGTGACTAGATTTTCGATGTGCTTAGGGTATTGTCTTGCTCGATAGTTTTTCCGGCTATCTCTCCGGATAAAGCAGCTGAAATCGCCGCATTGAATGAATTGACGTCGCCACTTTTCAACCGTGGCAAGCTTTTGGGGTGGCTTCGGATCCAGCTTGTGCTTACGTAAGAATTTTTTGTTCTGGCGCTTGCAGAATTTAAGGAATTCCTTGTAGGCCATCTGCTTGCTACAGCCACTATGTGCGATTGAGATTTTTACACCTGCGCAGCACCGTTCGAAATCTCGCCTTTCAGATGGTGAAAGATCATGGGCATCCATCAGTGTTTGCTTATGCGGTACGACATGGCGAGTCAGGGTTGCTCGGCCTTCTTCGCGTAGTTCAGCCAAGTGCGAACGTGGAATGCTCCTCGTTTGATTGCCATTGACCTGACGAAGGCGCACAGCATCCACGCCGCCCGCATCCAGGTAGGTGCACTCCCAGTCGATACCATCAATGTTCACTCGAGAGCCAACTCTGATATCGGTAATCTTGGCTTTGGTGCTTTCCATTGCAATTCTCCTTAAATTAAGCGAGGGAAATTTCGAAATTGGGGCCGTAAGTGGTTGAAAATGAAGCCACGATTGAGCCTGAAACGAGGCCGCAGGCCATGCCGTGACGGACAGTGTCCTGCCCCAGGTGTCTTAGTTCCTTCATTTGTGCTGTGCCGCCTAGGAACTTGAGTTCACGCTCTAGGGTGAATTTTGATTTGTTTAGGTCATGCTCTGGGGCGGAGAGGTATCCGTAGAGAAAGCGGTAGGCGTCCAGTCGTGGCTGAATGCGAATAACCTCATCGGTGACGACACGGAATTCGACCCCTTGCGCCGCTAGTGCCTGCCGCAGAACCGCATGGCGGTCGCGGTGAATTCTGGCTTCTGCGACTTGTTTGGGTTTGCAGTCCACCACGTAGGCAGGAGCGCTGTGTGGAAAAACGATGTGATCGGGAGTAAATGAGGTGAACCCATGCTCTAAGCCTCCCAGCAGTTTGCAGGGCTGGCAGACATATACTTCGATTTCGGGGTCAAACTCCAGTGTCAGGCAGTAGTCGGCTTCGAGTCGACCTTCTAGGATGTTTAGGTAGTCCTTCTCGTCCCCTAGCATCTTCCTGGCTTTTTGAGAGGAGTGGAGGACTTTGGCTGGGCCGCCTTGGCGGCCATGGGGAATGCGAAACTGCGGCGAGCGCCTAGCGGATTCAATAGCCTTATGAATGTCTTCGACAGGGAAGACACTTTGGTGGCTGGTGTTTCTTTTGGGCGCACGGGTGCGCTTCGCTGACGATAAAGTCATCGACGGGGCTCCAAGTCATTTACATGCCAGAGTGAGCGCCGCCGATGTACGACGGCGTTTTAGCTAACGCGTATTCGTATCTTCATCGTCTTTAAGTTCTCTAATATGCCGAGGGATAGTTGCCTCAGTTTTCCACACCCTATCACTTGCGGCTTTGGTTGTCAACATAAACTTCTTCTAAAGTTCGTTATCGTGTGGATATTTGGCAGATAAAAATATATATTTTCTAGTATATAAAATATGAGTTGTGCGATATGAAGCAAAAACTGGGCGATCTTGCTGAGATCTCGCTGGGATTTGCCGTGCAGGGTTCGGTGAAGCCAGATCCTGATGGAAATGTCCGAATAGTGCGCCTTGCCAATGGGAATGAGCGGCTGTCCATTGATTGGGAGGGCGTGGTGCGTACGTCTTTGCCGCCAAAGCGAAAGCTCCGCTACCTGCAGGATGGGGATGTGCTGTTCCAGGCGATAGGCAAGGAGCACCCGGCCTATCGGGTAGAGGGGGTGCCTGAAGGCCCGCCAGCTATCGCCCATCAGCATTTCATACTGATCAGGTCGCATGCTGAGTGGCTGGATCCAGGGTTTCTGGCGCTGGTGCTGAACTCTGATTCGGCCCAGGATTTTTTTCGAGAGAGGGCGTCAGGTGCAACTGGCAAGGTTGTGAACCAGGGGGGTCTGAAGGATTTTGAGGTGCCTTGCCTGTCTCTGCCGGAACAGCTGCAGTGGGTTCAGCGCTGGCGGCAGAGGTGTGAAGAAATAGAGGTCTTGAGGGCTGAAATTGAGATGATCGACTGTCGTTTTAGGCAGGGCTTCGAGATCGACATCAGCGCATAAAAACTTTGGCTGGAGTGCTAATGGGTAAAGAAAGTGAGTTTTGTGAAATTGCAAAAGCAACACGAAGGATTATCTACAACGTATCTGATGAAGGCATTGTCGAGAGAGGTTTCTTTCGTTCTGATTTTATGTCTGGTGTTGGTTCTGGCTTACTGGTCTATATGGACTTTAGATTCTTCCTTCTTACAGCCAGGCATAATCTAGACAGAATGTATCCGGAAGAGATGAGGAATGAGTCGCATGTTTGGGTGCCTAAAGAATTTTCGCCTAAATTCAGTGGGCTGCAAGATTTCTTGATGGCTCGTAGGGTTTGGTATATAGGGGAATTGATTGACGCTGAGAGAGAGACATTTGATCCTCAGGATATTGCATTGATCGAATTTTTTCCTCCTGTAGGCCCCCAGGATCTGCCAGAGAACTTCGTAAAAGTTTCGGGTGATGATGATTTTTTGAAAGAAGAAGAATTTTATGAGGGGCAGATTTTGTCTTGCTTTGGGTACCCGGAGAGCAGCAATTATTATGACAACATAGAAGGTGATCCTATTTACAACCAGTCAACAGCTTTTAATTTGTCGGTGGTGGTTGGCTCTTTTACGGGTGATGCAGTTGGTGGGACGATGGTCGTTGATGAATCCCATAATGAGGTTAATGGGATGAGCGGGGGAGGAGTTTTCTTTTTGGGTGACGATGTTGGTGAAGGTAAGTTGGCTGGAATAGTGTCTTGTGGTGGAGGAGGATTTATCAGATTTGTTCCCGCCTTTATGTTTAATGATGCTCTTTTAAGGTATAGAGATGCTAGATGTGAGGTGATAGATCAGGCATCGAATCTAACTGAATATGCTACGGAGAGATATGACTCATGGTTGAAAATATTGTGCGAAATGGCCGGGAAGGATGAGGATTACAAGCGAAGTTTGGGTTTGTTTACTCCTCAGGATTAGGGGGTGTGTTCTTATGGGGTGGCGGCGAGCGAGCCAAGGGATCGCATAGCGAGAGCCTACTTATGCTTGTAGTCAGGACAGTCTGATAAAGTAATCCTTCTCGTCGATTGGGTTTGACCTTCCGCGTGTTCCCATCATCGTCGCTTGCCGCTTCCCTTGGAATGAAGAGCCTGCACTTCGGCTGTAATAAACGGCCCAATGGGCATTTGCCATTTCTAAAGATTGCCTGATGATTGTGTCATAACACCCTTTTCTCGAGCCTAGGCCGCCGAAGCGAATCGCCATTTTTACGTCAGGGGAGGCGTTTTGAGATATGTTATTCCAGACATCTGCGAGCGATTGGGAGAAATCTTCAGGTGATCCGTGGGATAGCTGAGTGCTAATGTCGTAGTCAACATACTCGGATCCACCGATCAACCAGTTTCTCAGCCATTGATCTTGAACATATGTCTGCATCCCGTAGTAGGGCGGGGATGATATGACAATATCAATATTTTCATCAATGCAGCTGTAGCTGCTGCTTTTTCGGCTATCTGTGCACATTATGTTTGCGGGGGTGGATTCGCTTTTATCGGAGTGCCTTAAAACCATTTCTGCTTTTTTCGTGATCGGGACTCTAACATCAACATGCCTTGGAGGTAGGTTGTTGTTTTTCCAGTATTTTACAGAGTAAGCTGGTTTTGAAGAAAATGTTCTGGGCATTTGGTTTGAAAAATAAGACGGTGACTTTGTGTTTTTGGTTAAAGGCCCATGCAGGCAGCCAAGAGCAATTGCCCTAAGCATTACGGATGTATCAGTTTCCTGCTCTTCGGCTAAATAGTGTCTTAGTTTGCAAACATCCTGAAGTGTTTTGGGGTGAAATGCCCAGCTCCAGAATTCTCCTGTAGGGGTGTCTACGTCAGGTTTCTGTAAAATAGTCTCAAGCAGGTTTAGAACTGATTCCGTATTAGTTACAGACAGTTTGGCTTTTGCAATAGCAATTGCTATGGGTGACGAGTCAAACCCATATGACTTCATGCCGTAAGTTTGAGCAGCAAAGTTAGTTGTTCCTCTCCCGCAGAATGGATCAAAGATAACCGATTCCCTATCGGCATTTTTTAGAATGGTGACCGGGAATTCAAGAGGAAACATCGTGTAATAAGGGCACACGGCGTTTAACTTGTATCGGGCTGAGCTAGATAATTTGTTCATCTTTATGGTTGGTTGTGAATTCTAATTTGACCAGCCCTATCTCCATCTTGAGTTGATAATTTGCAATCGACCCTTCTGTTGCAAAAATCATCAAGATATCCTTTTAATGCATGTGCTGTTTCAAGAGCTTTTTTGTCTTCTGGTATGTGTTTCGCTAAGGACATAGGCATTACGACGATGCATTTTGCCATGGCGCGGGAAATGGCGACATTGGTTCTCTCTAGTTGTAGCAAAAAGGCCTCTTCACCTGAAATTACATCAACGTCAGCCACGCCATAAGTGACGATAATACAATGGCGCTCTCCGCCCTGGAAGCGCTCTACTGTGTCAACAGCTTCAGAGATGAGGTTTTTTTCTTGGGGGAAAAGCTCTTCAAGTTCTCGAATTACTAATGCCCGTTGAGCTCTATGTGGTGTAACAATGCCGACACAGTCATTCCAAAATGTATCGGCCGTGAGTGCGAGTTGTTCATCTTTTCCTCTTCCTTTTAAGCTTGGGCTTATAACTTGCCTGAGATTCCAAACTATTCCTGCAACCAATTTCGCCTCAAAGTGATTGCCTTGAGATGATATTTCGTCATCGTGTAGCAGTGCTACAACTTGATTATCTGGGTCAAGTAACTCTTGATATTGGTCGCACCAAGGAAGTTGGCTGGGGTAATCGGATTCGCTCGGAATCGGATGCGTGAATGACAGAGAGGTATTTGGGTACACAGCCGTAAGTTCCTCTGGGTACCCAATTGTTTTTGCAAAATCAACTATCGCACCAGCAGATCTGTAATTTTGATCTAGAATGCATGGTGTTATTGTTTCACCGAAATCTCTGGAAACAAGGTAGTTTTGAATGCTTCCGATCAAATAGGCTGCATCGGCGGGAGCTTCGACAGCGCTGATTGGTGGCATTTGGAGGTCGTCACCGGCAACTACTAGGCGACCCTCAGATTTTAATCCACAAAGTGCTGAAAGCGCATTGGAAACTGGAACTTGAGAGCTTTCGTCTATGATAACAAGATCAAAAACGTCATTAATCAATCTTTCTGATTCGCTGGTTCCGCTAGATAATCGGCGAGCTTGCCTTATTTGAGATCCTACGATGTGAACACCTGAGTCGCCCTTTAGGTTTTCTAGGCAATGTATGTAGCCAGGGTCATTGTTATCAAATGAAAAGCTTGAAAAATCAAGGCTCGCAGATGATTGTAAGTTTAATCTTCCAGAGGTTCTTGAACCAGAGTATCCGAAACTGATGTCGCAGAAAACCTCTTCGTCTTCAACTAAAGCCCTGTATGTTCGATCTATAACCTCTTCAACTGCTTTATAAGTTGGCCCTGTGACAAGAATTTTTAAGGGCTTTCCAGCGGAGCTATATGTTTTAGACATAGCATAAATCAAATATGCCAGTGTTTTCGTTTTTCCTGTGCCTGGAGGCCCCCAGATTACAGTTAGTCCTTTCTCAGCTGAGCGTTGGACTGCTGTTTTTTGAGAAGGATTTAGGGCGCCGGCAGATTCAGCTATGGCCGCAATTTTAGCAGCAGATTCTGTTGAGAGTATAGATTTATTGTATGGGGTTGCTGCATCCCATAAGACTTCCGCAGCGGGCGTATTGTTGCTATTTCTGGTTTGTCTTCTCGGGGGGGTTAAACCCATTGCTGCAGCAGCGTTCTCGTCATTTTTAGCAATTGGAGGGTTTCCAATTTCTCTTAGGATTTTGGAGCTGGTATTCGCCCAATTGAATGCCTTCGGGCTTTTCGGTTCTAGCAAGAAAACGTCATCCAGTAAATTCTCTGTACAATTTTCTATCAGATATGGAATGAAATCAGGGTCACTCCAAAACGATAGTTTGACAGTCGCAGTTAGGTTGAGCCGGTCAAATTCAACTAGGCGAGCAGACAGTACCGACCAAAGTGGCATGTACTGAGGTGGTTGGTTTCCTGTGTATGGTAGTGCGTCAGGGGATATAATTTGGTTAACATTTTCCAGGGGGAATCCTGGTCGTCCAAGTTTTCCAAGGGTTAGCATGCTATCGTTCTTGAATTTTGCTTCGGCTGACGTTGCTGCAACATCAAAGCGGTATTTTTCATCACCTATGTAATGACCGTTCTTAAGGATGATGGCTTCGTATGTGGCTTCGAGCCTAGCTCCTTCTAGAACTTGTTGAAAATGTGACTCTAGCTGTGATGTTAAGAAATTAAGTTCGTCCCACCAAATCCAAAGCTTTGCATCAAAAGCTACTCCCGTTGCTCCCCTTGGCGTGGATGTGGGTATTTTGGGTGCTACGGCTTTGAAAGAACCTCTATAATCCTCTCTTAACTTTTCACACACTGACTGAAGCGACCGAGACTGTCTTTTTAGAGCATCCGAGAAGTCAGAGATGAGATTGTTTCTAGGAATAACATTCGGCCCGCGATTTATGCGTGGTGAGTTACTCCATATCTCATAAATTCTTTCTCGTGGAATGCCATTGCTTAAATATTCTCTATAATAAGGATCCCTCACGGAGGGGTTGTACTGTGATCTGTTGTATATTTCGGCTGTATCAAATAGGGTGATGACGTGAGGTGTTGGTGTGAACACCATCCTTTTTACAATATCCTCAATTATAACGACTGTAGCTGTCTCCACTGCGCGGGGAGTAGTGACTAAATCTTCTGGTGTGAAAATCCAAACAAGAGCTCTCGTTTTTCGGTTACTTAGTTCCAGAACCCTGGGGAGGTGACGCCCTATGGCATTGCATAGCTCGATAAACTGTCTTTTTTCCCATATATGAATCTGCCCCTTAAGGTTGTTCGCACCAAGCTTGTTTTCGGCAATTTCTATGCAGTCGGAAATTTGGGTCAAAAAACCTTCAAGTGCTATCCATTCGGCTTCAAGTGTTTTTTCGTCTACAACAAAAGCGACGTTCGGGAATCTATTTGGGGCGATTCCGGTTGTGTAGCTTGTTGTAAGTCCGGAAATGGACATTCCAGTTAATAAGCCTGCGCTAGCATCAAAATTAACGCTAAGAAACAGCTGCAAGTTGGAGTAGCCAGCAAGTGATGCGATTACTGCATCGGGATCGTTCCCAAGCTGTTGGTTTAGAATTGCGTTAGCTTTTGCTGGAAGGGTTGCAGCCTCTTTTTTAAGAAATGTATGTTTCTGGAGGGCTGGGTGGCCTGCTGAGTTAGAAAGGGCTGCAGCATTGTTAATCGCGTCTCGTTCGAGGGTTTTTTTGGCGCCACGCGTAATGCCCGGAATCAAGCTTAAGTGACCTGAGTCTTGGGCCGCAGTAATGCAATACCCCGCTCTGTTATTTTCAATAAGGCTATGGGTAGATGTTCCTAGATGTCTTTTGTCACCGAGCCAGTCGCAGTTCGCGCACGAGCTAACTACATGCCAGTCCAAATCCTTCCAGGAATCTTTGTCTGCATCGCCTATCCTGATTACCCGAGCAATATCCTCAAAAAACTGCTTTACCGTTGCTAGATAGTAGTAAAGGTGCGTTTCTTCGCAATCACTAATTAACCCAGATAATAAGTCTTGAGTTGATCCTTTCGCATGGATTGCGCTATCCAGGGCGCTATCTCCTTGTTTTTTTAGTGTCCATAGGTAGGCATCAGAGGACACATAATACTTGCCCCTCAGATTAGGGTTGTTAGCCAACCAATTTGAAAGCATTAGGCTATACATCGCTATTTCAGCACAATAGCTGGGGTTCGATTCGCTTGTGTGCTTGATATCCATAACCTTTATGGCTTGTCTTTTTTCGTTATCCCCAATTTTGGCTCTGGATCCATTAATTAAAACTTCATAATCGCCCTTTTGCGGAGGAATGATTAGAAGAAGATCTGGTATGAAGTCGGCAATAGGTGGTATTAAAGGTGCATCGTTCAACGGCACACCAATATTACTAAGAATTTTTATTCTGAATGAATCAACTGAAAATTTCGGCTGGATGATGATGCTCGGTGTTGCTTGAAGGTTGGTTAGGGCGCTCTGAAGATCAATGTTATTGAATTTTTTTTCGCCGCGGCTATATACCGCCGCTTTGCCGAAAGCGCCCACAATTTTGTCATTTCTTTCGAGCTCTAATTCTTTGCCTGCTAAGGAGAGCGTGCCGATCCCGGGCCTTTTAACTGGTTCAGGGAGCCCTAGAGCACTGATGTTTTGTCTCTCATGTAGAGAAAAATATAATTCTTTATCGCATCGGGTGCGTAAGTACATTGACAGGGTGCTTTTGGAGACTTTTCGATGTGACGCTCTGCTGTTTGGCATCCAGCTTGATCCTTTTGATTGTTCTCGGAGTGAGTGGCTCGTTAGGTCTCTAGCGGGCGACCATCTCCAGATATCCATTCTGTGTACTTTGGGAAACTTAAATGATTTTGTTGTTTGCCGCTGTTTCTTGACTTGGGGCTGGCGTTGCCAGGTTCTTCCTCGACAATGTTGAAGGTTAAACTCGAATTTTAATTATGCACTTATTTGTTTTTCGGGGTGAAGTGCGAGTTTAGAATTATTAGTGGATGTCTGCGAATCAGGCAGCAGGGCCCTTTTCTGTAAGGTCATGTTTGTTGTACGGGCTTGCTGTACTGAGCTCTCTCTAATGGCAAGAAATCAGTAAGTGATTGATATAAAAAGAGGGCACGTTACCGTCTAATGGCAAACGTGCCCTCTCTAATGGCAACTCACATCTGAGGGTGATTTAATCCCAGCTCAGTGCACCACCCACTTGGTACTCAGTCACCCGCGTTTCGAAGAAGTTCTTCTCTTTACGCAGGTCCATGATTTCGCTCATCCACGGGAACGGGTTGTTCACGCCTTTGAACTGCTCCGGCAGGCCCAGCTGGGCGAGACGGCGGTTGGCGATGAACTGCAGATACTCTTCCATCATGGCGGCGTTCATGCCGAGTACACCGCGTGGCATGGTGTCGCGGGCGTACTGGATTTCCAGCTCGGTGCCTTCCAGGATCATCTGGGTGGCCTTGTCGCGCATGGCCTGGTCCCACAGGTGCGGGTTTTCCAGTTTGATCTGGTTGATGACGTCTACGCCGAAGTTCACGTGCATGGATTCGTCACGCAGAATGTACTGGAACTGCTCGGCGACACCGGTCATCTTGTTGCGGCGACCCATGGAAAGGATCTGGGTGAAGCCACAGTAGAAGAAGATGCCTTCCAGTACGCAGTAGAACGCGATCAGGTTTTCCAGCAGTGCCTTGTCGGTTTCCACGGTGCCTGTCTTGAACTCCGGATCGGACAGGTCGCGGGTGTACTGGATTCCCCACTGGGCCTTCTTGGCCACGGCAGGAATCTCGCGGTACATGTTGAAGATCTCACCTTCATCCATGCCCAGGGACTCGATGCAGTACTGGTAGGCGTGGGTGTGGATCGCTTCCTCAAAGGATTGACGCAGGATGTACTGACGACACTCCGGGTTGGTGATCAGGCGGTAGATGGCCAGCACCAGGTTGTTGGCAACCAGGGAGTCGGCGGTGGAGAAGAAACCCAGGTTACGCTTGACGATGCGGCGCTCGTCTTCGGTCAGTCCGTCAGGCTTTTTCCACAGCGCCAGGTCGGCGTTCATGTTCACTTCCTGGGGCATCCAGTGGTTGGCGCAGCCATCCAGGTATTTCTGCCAGGCCCAGTCGTATTTGAACGGTACCAGCTGGTTGAGGTCGGCGCGGCAGTTGATCATGCGCTTGTCGTCCACTTCCACACGACCGGCAGTGCCTTCCAGCTCGGCAACGCCTTCGGCTACGTCCATTTCGGCCACGGCGGCTTGGGCGCGTTCGACGGCGTCGGTTACGGCGTTGTCGGTTCGTCCTCGCAGCTCATCGCTTCCTGAATCTCCAGCATCCGCTGCACTTCCCGGTGCCGGTGCTTGAGGTGCAGATGCCGCTTGGTCAGAAACCGTCTCAGATTGCGGCGGCGTTGCGGGCTTTGGTTGCGGCTTGGCGGCAGGCGTCTCTTGCGCATTGAATTCGTCCCAGCTCAGCATGTGTCTCTCTCCATTCCGTTCTTACAAGGTTGGTGGTGGTGATCACCGCTTGCGTATTCTTCTGCCGGTCGGACATCAGAAGTCTGACGTCGGACGCTTTTATCTTTTGTCGTCAGACGTCCGACCTCAGACGTCCGACCCTTTCCGGTAGCGCAGGTCTTGGGTATTTCCCAAGACCTGGCTGGCTACGGTTACTGACAAGCCTCACAATCCGGGTCATCGATGGAGCAGGCTTGCGGCACATCCGCGGCCTGGCCGAACTCTGCGGCGGGCTCTTCCACTTTGGAGGAGACGCGGTTCAGCTTGCCATCGTTGATGGTGGACTTTTCTGCCTGGGTGGCACCGATGGCGCGCAGGTAGTAAGTGGTTTTCAGGCCTACCAGCCACGCCATCTTGTACGTGACATCCAGTTTCTTGCCGTTGGCTTCGGCGATGTACAGGTTCAGGGACTGGGCCTGGTCGATCCATTTCTGGCGACGGCTGGCGGCTTCCACCAACCAGCGCGGCTCTACCTCGAACGCGGTACGGAACTGTTCCTTGAGGTCGGCCGGAATACGCTCGATGGGCTGTGCTGAGCCATCGTAGTACTTCAGGTCGTTGACCATCACGTTGTCCCACAGGCCGCGCTCTTTGAGAGCGTTCACCAGATACGGGTTCACCACGGTGAACTCGCCGGACAGGTTCGATTTCACGTACAGGTTCTGATAGGTGGGCTCAATGGACTGCGACACCCCGGTAATGTTGGCAATGGTCGCGGTCGGCGCGATCGCCATCACGTTGGAGTTACGCATGCCTTTTTTGGCCATCTCGCGAACGCTGTTCCAGTCCAGAGTCTGGCTACGGTCGACTTTGCAGTATTCCTCGCCACGCTGTTTCACCAGAATGTCGATGGAGTCGATGGGCAGGATGCCCTGGCTCCACAGGGAACCATCGAACGTCTCGTAGGCGCCGCGCTCTTCCGCCAGTTTGGCGGAAGCTTGAATGGCGTAGTAGCTCACGGCTTCCATGGAGTTGTCGGCAAACTGGACGGCGTCGCTGGAGGCGTAGCTGATGCCTTGCTTGTACAGGGCATCCTGGAAACCCATGATGCCCAGGCCAACCGGGCGGTGTTTGAAGTTGGAGTTCTTCGCCTGGGGCACGCTGTAGTAATTGATGTCCACCACGTTATCGAGCATGCGCACAGCGGTGTTGATGGTGCGCTGCAGCTTCTCGGTATCCAGGCCGTTTTCGTCCACGTGCTGTGCCAGGTTCACGGAACCCAGGTTGCAGACGGCGATTTCATCCTTGTTGGTGTTCAGGGTGATCTCGGTGCACAGGTTGGAGGAGTGCACCACGCCCACGTGCTGCTGCGGGCTACGCAGGTTGCACGGATCCTTGAAGGTGAACCACGGGTGGCCGGTTTCGAACAGCATGGACAGCATCTTGCGCCACAGGTTGATGGCCGGGATGCGCTTGAAGTGCTTCAGTTCGCCGCTGCGGGTCTGCTCTTCGTACGCCAGGTAGGCCTTCTCGAAAGCTTCGCCGTACAGGTCGTGCAGGTCCGGGGTGTCGTTGGGGCTGAACAGGGTCCAGTCCTGCTCGTTGAGCACGCGCTTCATGAACAGGTCCGGAATCCAGTTGGCGCTGTTCATGTCGTGGGTACGACGGCGGTCGTCACCGGTGTTCTTGCGCAGCTCGAGGAATTCCTCGATGTCCATGTGCCAGGTTTCCAGGTAGGCACACACGGCGCCTTTGCGCTTGCCACCCTGGTTCACGGCCACGGCGGTGTCGTTGACGACTTTCAGGAATGGCACCACGCCCTGGGATTTGCCATTGGTGCCTTTGATGTAAGAACCAAGCGCGCGCACCGGGGTCCAGTCGTTACCCAGGCCGCCGGCAAACTTGGACAGCATGGCATTGTCCTGGATAGCACCGTAGATGCCGTGCAGATCATCCGGCACGGTGGTCAGGTAGCAGCTGGACAGCTGCGGACGCAGGGTGCCGCTGTTGAACAGGGTCGGGGTAGAGCTCATGTAGTCGAAGCTGGACAACAGGTTGTAGAACTCGATGGCGCGCTCTTCACGGTTGTCTTCTTCGACGGCCAGGCCCATGGCGACACGCATGAAGAAGCACTGCGGCAGCTCGATGCGGGTGTCGTTATGGTGAATGAAGTAACGGTCGTACAGGGTCTGCAGACCCAGGTAGGAGAACTGCAGGTCACGGTCGCCATTGATGGCCGCGCCCAGTTTTTCCAGGTCGTACTCACCGAGCTGCGGAGAGAGCAGCTCAAGCTCAATGCCCCGGCTGATGTACGCCTGCAGGGCGGCACCGTAAAGGGTGTTCATTTCTTCGTGGCTGGCACGCTCGGCCACGCCCAGGAACTGAAGGGCCTCGGCGCGGATCTTGTCCATCAGCAGGCGGGCGGTGACCTGGGAGTAGTTGGGCTCCACTTCGATCATGGTGCGCGCGGTGATCACCATGGAGGTGTTCACGTCGTTGATGGAGACGCCGTCGTACAGGTTCTTCACGGTTTCGGTGATGATCTTGTCTGCGTTGACATCGGCAAGACCGTCACAGGCGGAGCGGATCAGGTGCTCAAGACGCGCCATGTCCAGTGGCGCCTTGCTGCCGTCTTCCATGGTGACGTTCATGTCGACCTTGTGGGTCGGCTCGGGCAGTTGGGTCGCGGCTTGTTCGGCACGCTTGGTGGCCTGACGCTCACGGTAGAGTACGTAGTCGCGGGCAACCTTGTGCTCGCCGTTACGCATTAGCGCCAGTTCTACCTGATCCTGAATCTCTTCAATATGGATGGTGCCGCCGGAGGGCATACGACGCTTGAAGGTCGCGCTGACCTGCTCGGTCAGACGGGCCACCACGTCATGGATACGGGAAGAGGCGGCAGCGGTACCGCCTTCTACGGCCAGAAATGCCTTGCTGATGGCCACGGTGATCTTGTCATCATCGTAGCTGACAACCTTGCCGTTGCGCTTGATGACGCGCAGCTGGCCCGGTGCCGTGCTGGCAATGTTCTGGTCCTGTTCGGTGCTGTCACCGGCCTGGGCGGCGGCGCCCTGTGGGTTCTGGCTCATATCCGTTTGCATGGTGCCCTCTCCGTTGTACTCGTTGTGGTGCTGTTCTGTCTGTTGTGTGGTCTTGCTGCTGATGTCAGCAGGGTGCGTGGGGCTAACCACGCAAAGCGCCATGACACTGGATCATGGCGCAAAAAACGCATTGTTGCGGGTGGTGTGGGCTGAATTGCCTGTTAACCACTATATCTTGTGTCCCTTCCATGAGTCTGCCGTTGTCCCTGAGTGGTTGAAATGCTCTAAGCGGCTGATCGCGCTGGCATTTTTCATGTTGATTACGGACAGATTGAAAACTCGTGACCGTTTAACAAAAACCCAACATATTGGGGTCGGCGCTCGAGTTCAGTACAAGTTATAGTTGGCATCGCGGTTTTGCAAGCATTTCGCCTGGGGAAATTTTGTGGATAAGTTGTGGAGCAATGTGGGTGCATTGCCGGCGCACTTTTTCCGTGCGGGGGAACACTAGATATTGTGTTTGTCAACGGAAAAGCCACCCCGAAATCGGGGCCTGAGGCGCCTTACAACCTTCCTGCAGGTTGCCGTGGGGAATGCGGATGCGTATAAACATGCGGTAGGGATACGTTTGTAACAGTTGCCGGGTTGGCACTGCGAACAACGACAATAATGACAGGACATCTAAAAGGATAAGGACGGGATGACAACGGTTCAGGATAACCCGCCAGCCATCATGATCGTGGAAGACGATGAGCGTCTCGCCGATCTGACCTGTGAATATCTTCAAGCCAATGGACTCGATGTGACCGTCGTCAGTGACGGGGAAGAGGCCATTCGCCGGATTCGTGCCGAGCAGCCGGATCTGGTGGTTCTCGATCTTATGTTGCCGGGAGCAGACGGATTGACCGTGTGCCGGGAAGTCCGCAGCGCGTACAAGAACCCGATTCTTATGCTGACGGCCCGAACCGACGACATGGACCAGGTGCTGGGCCTGGAAATGGGGGCGGACGATTATGTGGCCAAGCCGGTGAAGCCGCGGGTACTGCTGGCACGGATTCGTGCCCTGCTGCGCCGGGTGGAAACTGACAGCGAACGCGATAACTCTCCGGCACGGTTGGAATTCGGTGTCCTGGTGATCGACAACTCCGCCCGGGAAGTCACCCTGGCAGGGGAATCTGTGGATCTGACCAGCGCGGAATACGACCTGCTGTGGTTGTTGGCGTCCAACGCCGGCACGGTGTTGTCTCGCGAAACCATTTTCGAAAAACTGCGCGGCATTCAATACGACGGCCAGGACCGTTCCATCGATGTGCGCATTTCGCGGATTCGACCCAAGGTCGGGGATGACCCGGAAAACCCCAAGCGTATCAAGACCGTGCGCTCCAAGGGGTATCTGTTCGTCAAGGAAATCGGCGCGGCCTGATCTGTCTGCCGCACGCGGGTGACGTTTGAATAGTATTTTCCTGCGGCTCTACGGGGGCTTGTTGCTGGCACTGTGTTTTATCGGTGCCATCACCTATGCCTCTGTAGAACTGGTAAACCACTACCGCTCGGACCTGTACCGGGAAGCCATGGCTCGCGGCACCTTCTACCTGATGGCAGAGGGGTATCAGCGCTATGAGTCCCAGGAGCGGGAACGCTGGAGCCAAGTGCTCAGCAAGCTGTTCAATGCCGAGATCACCCTGAAAAATGCACAGGAACTGCAACTGGGTTATCGCGAAGATCTGCATCTGAGCGATGGTCTGGTAGTCATGCGGCTCAACGACAGCGAGGGCTATGCGGACATTCTGTTCCAGCTGCCCGGTGAAGATGCCTATATCACCACCCGCATGACCAAGGTCTCCGAGCAGCAGGCGCGGGCCACGGCGGTGCTGATCCTCAATCACCTGTCTCACTTTCCGGAAGCCGAATGGCAGCCAGCGCTGGCGAGGCTGCAACAGCACTTTGGCTATAGCCTGAGTCTGGTGAGCCGCGACAGTGTCAGCCTCGACGATGAGCAGGAGCAGAGGCTCAACCGCCGCGAGGTGGTGATTGCCCTGGATGACAGTACCCGCCGTGATTCCAGTATCCGGATTTTTGCTCCGGTAGCGCAGACCGGCATGTTGTTGATGCTGGGGCCTCTGAGCCTGTTTGATCAATTTCCGATTGAGTTGTTGCTGATTGCCGGGGCGCTGAGTTTGCTGGCGGTGGCATTTGCGACCTATCTGCAGGTCAGTCCGTTACAGCGACGTCTCAAGCAGCTGGACCGGGCAGTAAGCCAGTTGGGTACCGGAGACCTGGGCGCGTACGCCAATATCGAGGGCAACGATGCCATCGGGCAGGTAGCGGCGACGTTTAACGGCATGACCGCGCACATTCGCAGGCTGATCGAATCACAGCGAGAAATGACCCGGGCCGTGAGTCACGAGTTGCGCACCCCGGTTGCGCGGCTGCGTTTTGGATTGGAGATGCTGGCTGATATCGAGTCCGCCGACATGCGTCGGGAAAGACTCAACGCCATGGATCATGACATCGAACAGCTTGATCAGCTGATCGATGAGATTCTCACCTATGCCCGCCTCGAGCAGGGCACCCCGAACATCGAGTTCAAACCGGTGGTAGTGGCAGAGCTGTGTGAGCAACTGCGAGAAGAGCTGGAGACGATTCGGGGGGATACCACCATTACGGTCGAATGTGCCAACCCCCGGCTGGATGTGGAAGCCGAGGAACGCTACCTGCATCGTGTGCTGCAAAACCTGGTCACGAATGCGCTGCGGTATGCCGGCTCTTCCATCGTTATGCGGGTGTCGGAATCCGACGGGCAGGTGGTGATCCATGTGGATGATGACGGCCCCGGCATTCCCGAGCATGAGCGCGAGCGGGTTTTCAAGCCGTTTGCCCGGCTGGATAAAAGTCGTCATCGGGCCAGTGGCGGTTACGGACTGGGGCTGTCTATCGTGAAGCGTATCGTGGACTGGCATGGTGGGGTTATTCGCGTCGAAGAGAGCCCGGCGGGTGGCGCCCGATTTACCGTGGAGCTTCCGCGTACCCAGCAGGAACAGCACGTTCTGGTACGTATGGGCTGAAGTCCGGCTTTGTCCATAAACCTGTCCGAAATCGCGTAATCTGTTGGTCTGCCGGCAGGTAAAATGCCGCGGCTTTTGCGTCTCTGTCGATCATGGATGAGCACGCAAGACATTATTCAGAGGTTCTCAAAACAACAAGGTGTTCGCCGCATGTCATACATCCTCTCCATTGATCAGGGCACCACTAGCACCCGTGCCATTGTCTTCAATGCCGATGGCCATGCCCTGGGGCAGGCACAGAAGGAATTTCGCCAGCACTTCCCGTCAGATGGCTGGGTGGAGCACGACGCCAAGGAAATCTGGAACGATACCTTGACGCTGTGTCGTGAGGCACTGCGCAACGCGCATGTGGAGGCGCAGCAGCTGGCGGCCATCGGTATTACCAATCAGCGCGAAACCACCGTCCTGTGGGACCGTGCCACGGGCGACCCGTTGGCCCGGGCGATCGTCTGGCAGGACCGGCGCACCGCATCCACCTGTGAGGCCTTGCGTGATGAGGGGCATGAGGGGGTCGTGCGTGAGCGCACCGGTTTGTTGCTGGACCCGTACTTTTCGGCCACCAAGCTGGCCTGGTTGCTGGACAATGTGCCGGGTGCACGGCAACGGGCCGAGGCAGGGGAGCTGGCCTTTGGCACCATCGATTGCTGGTTGTTATGGCAGCTGACCCGCGGCAAGGTGCACGCGACCGATGCCACCAATGCGTCGCGGACCCTGCTGTTTGATATCCATCGCCAGTGCTGGGACGAGGAGTTGCTGGCGCTGTTTCAGGTGCCCGCTTCAGTGTTGCCAGAGGTGCGGGACAGCGCCGGTGAGTTTGGGCTGACTTGCCCGGAGTTGCTGGGTGCGGCGGTACCGGTGGCAGGCATTGCCGGGGACCAGCAAGCGGCACTGGTTGGCCAGGCCTGTTTCGAGCCTGGGATGGTGAAAAGCACCTATGGCACGGGCTGTTTCATGGTCATGAACACCGGAGATGCGGTGGTTTCGGAAAACCGCTTGCTGACCACCGTTGGCTACCGGGTCAACGGCAAGACAACGTATGCCCTTGAGGGCTCTATCTTTGTCGCGGGGGCGGCGATCCAGTGGTTGCGTGATGGGCTTAACCTGATTCGCGATGCCAGTGAGACGGAAGCCCTGGCGCGTCGTGCCGGTTCCGCTGGCGGGGTGTACCTGGTGCCGGCATTTACCGGCCTGGGGGCGCCCTGGTGGGACCCGCATGCGCGTGGTGCGTTGCTGGGACTGACCCGGGATACAGGCATTGCCGAAGTGGTCACCGCGGGCCTTGAAGCGGTGTGTTACCAGTCACGGGATTTGCTCGATGCCATGGCGGCGGACTGCGGTACCCGTCCCACGACCTTGCGAGTGGATGGGGGCATGGTGGTGAACAACTGGCTGAGCCAGACCTTGTCTGATGTGCTGGGTGTCTGTGTGGATCGCCCGCAGGTGACCGAAACCACGGCGCTCGGCGCTGCCTATCTGGCCGGTCTGGGGGTTGGCTTGTACGACTCGCTGGAAGCGGTTGCGTCGCGCTGGCAGTGTGAGCGCGAGTTTGCGCCAGCACTGGAAGAGTCTGACCGGGAGCGTCGTTATCAAGGTTGGCGAGATGCCGTGGCACGGGTCTGCCGGGACGCGGGTCAGTAACTTTTCGGAGTCTCTTGCGCTTCCGTTTTCCCTCTCCGCTTGCAAGCAATCTCCCACAGCGGGCAGGTCCCCACTGCTAGCCAGCACAAAGTGTGGGAACGGTGGCACCACCGCGAGTGAAGAGCCTGGTGAGGCAATCGCGGTCGAACGACCGCTCCCACTCTATTGCCTGCTGCCTGTGGCCGGTCTGCAGGCTGGCAAATCCGGATGCAGGCACGAGTCGCCCCTTCGTTTGCATGCAATCTCTCCCAGCGGACACTTCCCTACTGCAAGCCACCACAAACTGTGGGAGCGGTGCTTCCACCGCGAATGAAGGGCCGGCGAGGGCCTCGCGGCCGGATCGCCGCTCGCGCTTTGCAGCTCTGCTTCCTCAAGTAAATCAGATGTTTACTGGCCGCTGGCGACGGGCGGTGCGAATTGGTAGACGGTCAAACTGTGAACCAATAGGCATTTAGCATTAGTATTGACGCATAATTAATACTAAATCGTCATATCAGTGTGGTGCGGGTGGGAGGCCACACTCTTTGGGAATCCTTAATGGATCATGCTTTGACCCTTCATCCTGCAGCCATGCAGGGCCAGCGAGTGCGCCGGGTATTGTTTGCCATCCTGGCGGGAGGCGGTGCCCATACGCTGCTGTGCTGGATCACGCTGCAGCTGGATTTTTTCCGCGGTGGAGATGCGGTCTTTTACCCGCTGTTCGGCATTATCTGGGGTGGCCACTTGCTGTTCATGGCGTTCATGCTGCTGGGCCTGAACCGTCGTCTTTCCGAACCTTCGATGATCTTCCCCTTGATGGTGTGGTCGACAACTGGCCTGCTGGTAACCGCACTGGTGGTCGATCAGGCCCGCCTGTGTGTAATGATGATTTTCTTCGCGGTGGTGCAACTGGGCGTATTGCAGGCGTCGCTACGCCAGTTTGTTGCTTTGGCACTGTACTGTGTGCTGAGTTACGCAGCGATTCTCGGGGTGGTGGGTCTGTACTGGCCAGAAGTGGTCGATCTGCGTGGTGAGTGGATGCAGTGGGGCCTGTTCTCGGCCATGGTGGCGGCGGTGACCCTGCTGGCATCGGAAATTTCCGCCATCCGCAGCCTGCTGGGCAAGCGGAATCAGCAATTGTCTGAGGTGGTCGAACGTATTCATGAAATGGCTGTAAAGGACGAACTGACTGGTTTCTATCGTCGTCGTCATGCCATGGAACTGCTTTCCAAGGCGTGCGGACAGGCGTCGCGAGGGGCGTTTTCTCTGGCTGTCGCGTACGTGGATCTGGATCATTTCAAACGTATCAATGATCAGTATGGGCATAGCTGCGGTGATGAAGTGCTGGTGCGCTTTGCGGAAGTGGTTCAACGTCATCTGGGAGGCCAGGATTTCGCGGCCCGCCTGGGGGGCGAGGAGTTCATGCTGGTATTGCCGGTCAGCGACCAGGCTGAGGCCGTCAACCTGCTGGAAGGGATCCTGATGGGGATGCGCAGTCAACGCTTTGACGACGCCCCGGGGTTGGCCGTGACCGCCTCGGCAGGCCTGGCCATGCTGGCCGATCAGGAGTCGCCTGCAGAGGTGGTGCGCCGGGCGGATCAGGCTCTGTATCGTGCCAAGGAATCCGGCCGTGACCGCATGATTTTGGGGGAGGCGCCATGAATCAGGACCTTCGCCAGGCAAAGCGGTTTACCCTGAATGAACGTCGTCTTCTCAAGCGCCATGGTCGCTCCGCTATTGCCATCATGGCCATGCATACACTGTTATGCGTGCTGTACTTCCGTCAAGGCTATCTCCAGATCAGTGTGGAAACCGGGTTGGCATTGCTGGCCGGGGTGTGGGGGTCGTTGTTGGCGTATCAGGTCTTGCTGGTCTCTGGCTGGACCTTGAAACTGCGTGAGCCGTCCCTGTCCCTGTTTCTTATTCTGCACTTCACCCTGGTGTTCATGGTCAGTGGCTACTATGTGGATGAGTTTCGTCTTAGTGCGGTGACGCTCTACTTTGCCGGGTTGCTGCTGGTGTCGTTCCGTTTGTCAGGAAGGACCATGGTGGGGGTGGCGCTACTGGGAAGCGGGGCCTATGCGATCATGCTCTGGCTGGCGTTGAATGATCGCTGGATCCAGCTGAGCTTTTCCGTCGAGGCTTTGCAGTGGCTGGTGTTTTCCATGATTGCTATCAGTTTTGCGATTACCGGAGGCGGTATTAACCGTCTGCGCGATACCCTGGAAGACAAGAACCGGGAGCTGGCCAAAGCGGTGGAGCAAGTGCGCGAGATGGCGATTCGAGATGACCTGACCGGGTTGTTCAATCGCCGGCATCTGCTGGAGATTCTGGAGCGCCAGCGCGCCCTCGCGGTGCGCAAGAAGCTGCCCTTCGCGGTCTGCTATGTGGATCTGGATCATTTCAAACAGATCAACGACCGCTTTGGTCATGAATGGGGCGACAGAGTGCTGCGACGGTTTTCGCAGGTGGCTATGGCAGGGATGCGCGACGGTGATTATTTCGGCCGGCTGGGAGGAGAAGAGTTCCTGTTGATCCTGCCGCAAAGCGATGAGTTGGGTGCGGTGCGTGTGGCGGAGCGACTGCGCAAGCGTTGGCGCGAAGAGAGCTTCGGCGCTGAAGGTGGCCCTGCCGCTGTCAGCTTGTCCGTCGGCGTCGCCGCCTACCGTGACACCGACACCATCGACGCCCTCATCAACCGTGCCGATGAAGGCCTGTACAAGGCCAAGAGTGGTGGGCGGGATCAGAGTCAGGTGGCTTGAAGAGCAGTTAACAGTGAATAGTTAACAGCGAAAACCCGCGGAATAACACGGGGTTGGGTTTGAAATGCATGAGGCCGCGTCCTGACTCTGGGCGCGGCCTCATGCATTTCAAATTCAGAGCATCGCGAACTCGCGAGCTGTTCACTGTTAACTATTCACTGTTAACTAAAAAAGTGACCAAATGCTTGGTCCCAAGCCTGACATGCAGGGCATCGCCTTCCAGCACGTTGATGTGGCTATCGGTCTGGCAGAGCAGGGTCTCATTGGCGCTGATGCGCAGGTGGTAGAGGATGGTGGCGCCGGTGAATTGGCGTCGGGTCACCGGCAGGGCGAGGGTGGCCGTTTCGTCGGCGACCAGGTCTTCGGGACGAAGCAAGACGTCCACGGCGGTGCCAGGTGTCAGGGTATCCTGACGTCGGCCAGAGACTTCGCCGAGACTGGTGAGTACGCTGTGGGCAGTGGTGACTTCGCCACGGAGGAAGGCACCGTAGCCGGCAAACTCGGCTACAAACCGGGTCGCAGGAGCGTGGTAGATATTATACGGGGTATCCCATTGTTCCAGCTCGCCGTGGTTCATGACGCCGACCTTGTCGGCAAGCGCAAACGCTTCCTCCTGGTCGTGAGTGACCATCAGGGCTGTGACGTTTTCCTCGCGCAGAATGTCCCCCAGTTCTCGCGCCAGCTGGCGACGCAAATCCAGATCCAGGCTGGCAAAGGGTTCGTCGAGCAACAGCAGGGCCGGGCGAGGGGCCAGTGCTCTGGCCAGTGCTACCCGCTGTTGTTGCCCGCCAGATAATTCGTGGGGGTAGCGCGCTTCCATGCCGGCCAGTCGAACCCGAGCCAGGCACTCCTTGACCCGTTGATCCCGTTGTCCGGCCGGCAGCTTGCGAAGACCGAAGGCGACGTTGTCGGCAACGGTGAGATGGGGAAACAGTGCATGTTCCTGAAAGACCATGCCGAGCCCGCGCTGTTCCGGGGGCAGTTGTTGCTGGCGGCTGGAAACGGTGCGCTCACCGATACGAATGCTGCCATCGGTGACGGGTTCCAGGCCAGCAATGGCACGTAGCGTAGTGGTCTTGCCGCAACCGCTGGGGCCCAACAGACAGGCAATTTCGCCTGCCGCCAGTGACAGACTGAGATCTTTCACCACGGCCTGTTGATGGTAACCACAGGCCAGGTTTTGAATACTCAGCAACGCCTTGTTCATGGTCGTGGGCTCCACGCTTCATCAGCCTGTCAGGCGGCATGTTCCCGCCAGGCAGGTTATGCAGAGGGTTGGCTCAATGCTGCCCGGTCAGCAGGAATTCCAGCAGCGCCTTCTGGGCATGCAGACGGTTTTCGGCTTCATCCCAGACCACGGCACGGGGGTCGTCCATCATCTCGTGGCTGACTTCCTCGCCGCGGTGGGCAGGCAGGCAGTGCATGAACAGGGCGTCGGCATCGGCCAGGTCCATCAGTTCCGGAGTCACCTGATAGCCTTCAAAGGCATTCAGACGGCTTTCCTGCTCGTCTTCCTGTCCCATGGAGGCCCACACGTCGGTCACCACCAGATGGGCCCCCTTTACCGCTTCGCGTACATCCGCCTGCAGGCTGACCCGTTCCGGGTAGCGGCTCATCAGTGTTTCGCTGGGGGTAAATCCTGATGGGCTGCTGATCACCAGTTCAAAGTCGAAGCGGTTGGCCGCATTGATATAACTGGCACACATGTTGTTGCCGTCACCGACCCAGACCACTTTCTTGCCCTGAATGCTGCCGCGATGCTCCACGAAGGTCTGCATGTCGGCCAGCAGCTGACAAGGGTGGAAATCGTCGGTCAGCGCATTGATGACCGGCACCGCAGAATGCGCGGCAAAGGTTTCCACCGTGGCATGATCAAAGGTGCGGATCATCACCGCATCGACCATGCGTGACAGTACCCGGGCAGAGTCTTCGATCGGCTCGCCGCGGCCTAGCTGGGTATCACGGGGCGACAGGAAAATGCTGGCGCCGCCGAACTGGGTCATGGCCACTTCGAACGACACCCGGGTGCGGGTGGAAGACTTCTCGAAGATCATGCCCAGGGTCTTGCCCTGCAGGGGCTCGTGACGCTGGCCGTTGCGCTGCATGGTTTTCAGCTCAATGGCGCGCTGGATCAGGTAACCCAGTTCGTCGGAGGTCAGGTCGTTGAGGGTCAGGAAGTGGCGAGTCATGCGACCTCCTGGGCAGCGGCAAACTGGCGAATGACGGCTCTCAGCCCGTCCACCAGGGTTTGCATCTCTTGTTGGCTGATCACCAGGGGCGGCAGCAACCGGACCACGGAGCCGGCGGTCACATTGATCAGCAGGCCGGCTTCACGCGCCAGGTTAACCAGCTCCGCACAGGGCCGATCGAGCTGGATGGCCAGCATCAGGCCCTTCTGGCGAACGCCCGTCACCATGGCCAGATCTGCCAGTGAGGTCTGGAAGGCCTGCTTGAGCCAGGCGCCCTTGTCGTTGACGCTGTCGACCACGTCGTCAGTGAGAGTGTTGACCACCGTCAGGGCCGCGGCGCAGCCCAGCGGGTTGCCGCCATAGGTGCTGCCGTGGTTGCCCGGTCCAAACACGCCCTCAGCCTTGCCAGCGACCAGACAGGCGCCGATGGGGAAACCGTTGCCCAGGCCTTTGGCTGTGGTCAGAACATCCGGCACCACATTCTCGCCCATGCAGGCAAAGTAATGCCCGGTCCGACCGTTGCCGGTCTGGATTTCATCCAGCATCAGCAGCCAGTCATTCTGGTCACAGAGCTGACGCAGAGCGGTGAGGTAGCCTGCATTCGGGATATTGATGCCACCCTCACCCTGCACTGGCTCAACCAGTACCGCCACCACATCCGGATTGCCGGCCAGCGATGCAACCGCATCCGGATCATTGAACGGCACCCGGACAAAGCCTTCTACCAACGGACCGAAGCCCTCCTGCACCTTGGCATTGGCGGTAGCCGACAAGGTGGCCATGGTGCGGCCATGGAAGCTGCCTTCCATCACGGCTACCACGGGTTTGGTAATGCCTTTGCGGTTGCCATACAGGCGCGCAATCTTGATGGCTGCCTCGTTGGCTTCGGCCCCGGAATTGGAGAAAAACACGCTCTGCATGCCGCTCAGCTCACACAGACGCTGAGCCAGGGATTCCTGGGCGGGAATACGGTACAGATTGGAGGTGTGCATCAGCTGCCCGGCCTGTTCGGCCAGCGTTCGGCTCACCGCCGGATGGCAGTGTCCCAGGTTGCAGACCCCGATGCCGGAAATGGCATCCATGTACTTGTCGCCGTTCTCATCGAACAGCCACACCCCTTCACCGCGCACAAACGCCACCGGCTGCCGTGCGTAGGTGGGAATCAAATATTGCTGACTCATTACCCTGACTCGTTAACGCAAATTCGTCTGTTTCAGCCTCGCTGAAACAAAAAACGGCAGCTGTGGGCTGCCGGGAACCGCCGATGATAGCGCACATTTTAGTGAACAGTTAATAGTTAACAGTGAACAGCGAATAAGGGTAGGCTGGGGCCGGCCTGATTTTGTCACTGTTTTTTTAGCTGTTAACTATTAACTGTTCACTGTTCATTGCCCTTATGAATCCCATCCAGCTCAGCATTTTCGCCAATCGCCTCTCCGGTATCTGTGATGAAATGGGGGCGGTGCTGCGGCTCAGTGCCTTGTCGCCCAACATCAAGGATCGGCTGGATTTCTCCTGCGCGATCTTCGATGCGCAGGGGCGGCTCTGTGCCCAGGCGGCGCATATCCCGGTGCATCTGGGCTCCATGGCCTATGCCATGGCTGATTTGGTCAGTGATCGCGAGTGGACGCCAGGCGATTTGCTGGTGGTCAATGACCCCTATCTGGGCGGCACCCATCTGCCGGATGTGACCGTGGTCGCACCGGTGTATGCGGCGGACAGCGCCCTGATCGGCTTTGCGGTCACCCGGGCCCACCATGCCAATATTGGCGCGCATAGTCCCGGTTCCATGCCGGTGTCCACCCATCTGACGCAGGAAGGGCTGGTGATTGCCCCCACCCTGTTGAAAGCGGCTGGCCAGTGGCAGATTCCCCTGTGCCGCCGTCTGGCGGGTCTGGAGCCGCTGCCAGGGGCCGATTCGCCGCCCATGGAAAACCTGCGGTTCGGGGATTTTGCTGCCCAGGCCAGCGCCTGTGAAACCGGGGCCCGCCGATTGGCGGAGATGGCGGCCACCCTGGCAGATATTGGTCACGGGTTCGATGCCCTCAATGCCTACGGAGAGAAACGCGCCCGCGCCCGTATTGCGGCGCTGCCGGATGGACAATACCACTTTACGGACGTGATGGATGATGACGGTCAGGGTCAGCAGGACATCACCATTTCGGTGACCCTGCGTATCGAGGGCGATAGTGCATCGCTGGATTTCACCGGCACGGCGGATCAGGTGGCCGGCAATATCAATTGCCCGCTATCGGTGGTCGCCGCCGCGGCCTACTACTGTTTTCGCTGTCTGATGGATGATGATGTGCCGGCCTGCGATGGTCTGTTCCGTCCCATCAGCCTGTCCGCACCGCCGGGATCCTTGCTTAATGCCCATCGTCCGGCGGCCGTGGCTGCCGGCAACGTGGAAACCAGCTCCCGGGTGGTGGATGTGGTGCTGGGCGCCCTGGCCCAGGCGGCCCCGGAGGCGGTGCCCGCCGCCAGCCAGGGCACCATGAACAATGTGGCCATGGGCGCTTCAGGGGAGCAGGGCTGGGATTATTACGAAACCATGGCCGGTGGCGCCGGCGCCCATGCGGGCGGGGCTGGACTCAGCGCTGTGCATACCCACATGACCAATACTTTGAACACCCCCATCGAGAGCCTGGAGGCTCATTATCCGCTGCGGGTACTGGAATACCGTATTCGCCATGGCAGCGGTGGGGCCGGAGTGTTCTGCGGTGGGGATGGTCTTGTCCGTGAGCTGGAGTTTCTTGCGGAAGCTCAGGTCACCCTGCTCACAGACCGCCGCCGTTCCGCGCCCTGGGGGCTGGCGGGCGGAAAGAATGGCGCAGTGGGGGAAAACCGGCATAACGGCAGGTTGTTGCCGTCAAAGACTGGTTTTGCCGCCAGAGTCGGTGATCGGTTGCTGGTAGCCTCTCCTGGCGGGGGAGGGTATTACGATACGAGGTATAAATGAGAATGATAAATAATTGAAGTTGGTTCTTCTTCACTGTATTTTTCCCGTGCTTACGATGTTTACATTTTTTGCATTTGCGTCGGGAAGGAATACTTATGCATTTACAGCGTCGCCTAATTTGCTGTGCCATCGCCTCTGCCATGGCTACCGGAGCAGCTCCGGCTTTTGCGGATCAGACCAATGAACTGAAACCGGTACAGATCCTCGGGGATCGCCAGGATACTTTCAGTATCAGTGGTTCTGCTTACGTACTGTCTAACGAAGATTTGGAAGAAAAGGAAAACACGGATGTGCACCGCATTCTGCGAGATGTGCCCGGCGTGTATTTCCAGGAAGAAGAAGGTTATGGCCTGCGTCCGAACATCGGTATTCGTGGCTCCGGTCGTGACCGCTCCAGCAAGGTTTCTCTCATGGAAGACGGGGTGTTGATTGCCCCGGCACCTTACGCTGCACCGGCAGCCTATTATTTTCCCAGTGCTGGTCGTTTCTATGGCGTTGAAGTCCTGAAAGGTCCAGACACCTTGCGCTACGGTCCCTTCACTGTTGGGGGTGCCATCAATTTCCTGTCTACCCCGATTCCTGCCCGTGCTTCAGGCATGGTGAATGTGGAAGGTGGAGAGGACGGATCTCAGCGAGCTCATGCCTATTATGGCGCCACTGAGGGCCAGTTTGGTTTCATGCTGGAAGCGCATCAGCAACGCACCCTGGGCTTCAAGGATATTGACCGTTCCAACCGTGACAGTGGTTTTGACAAGCGTGATTATGTAGCCAAGCTACGTTGGCAGGCTCCGGAAACCGCCGCTATCCAGCAGGCGCTGGAACTGAAACTGGAGCATTCCAGCGAAGTCTCCGACGAAACCTATCTGGGGCTGACCGACCGGGATTTTGAGCGTGATGCCAACCGGCGTTACGGCATGAGTGATATCGACCAGATGGACAATGACAGGGATGCGGTGTCCCTGCGCCACACTCTGGTGTTTGCTGAAAATACCCGGTTGAACTCTGTAGTGTACCGCAACGAGTTCAACCGCAACTGGTACAAGCTGGCCAGTATTGATGGCCAGGGCATTGGTGGTTATGTGTCGGATGCCAACACCAATGGTGGAGTCAAGCAAGCAGTTCTGCGTGGTAGCGCCGACGCCTCTGATCTAGTGTTCAAGAACAACAACCGTGAGTACATTTCTGAAGGAATTCAGACTGAACTGAGTCACCAGTTCCAGGTAGGCTCTGTGCAAAATGATCTGATCGTAGGGGCCCGCTACCACCAGGACGAAGTGGATCGTTATCAGCCCACGGACACCTTCGATCAGACTAATGGCAGCCTGGTGTATCAGACGTCCACATTGCCCACCGGCGGTGATAACCGTCTGGAAAATGCCGATGCCATGTCGGCCTGGATCATCGATCACGCTTATGTGGGGGATTTCATTGTCACCGGCTCGTTGCGGTACGAGAACGTGGAGAGCAAGAGCAAGCGCTGGGGTGACCCGGCTCGCAACACGGTGAGTTCACGGACAGAAAACCGCAACGAAGAGCTGATGGCGGGCCTGGGTGCCACCTGGCTGCTAAATGACAACTGGTCACTGCTGGCTGGTGTGCATCAGGGGTTTGCGCCGGCCGGAGCCTCCTCCCAGAAAGGTACCGAGGCGGAAAAGAGTGTTAACTATGAAACCGGTTTCCGCTACTGGCAGGAAAACTTCAGTGCCGATGTGATCGCGTTCTACAGCGACTATGAGAACACGATCCAGAACTGTTCCATCGCCAATCCATGTCCCAATGGCAATGATTCCGGCACCCAGAGCTTTGGTGAATCCGAGGTTCGCGGTCTGGAGGTGGGGCTGAACAGCGTGGCCTGGGAGGGTGACAATGGCCTGCGAGTTCCGGTTCGGCTGGCCTATACCTACACCGATGGCGAAATCACCAGGGACGCTGATGATCTGTCCGTGCTGGATGGCGATGTGCTGCCTTACCTGCCTGAACATCTGGCCAGCCTGACCTTCGGCCTGGAAAAAGCCGCTGCCTGGTCTGCATTGATGTCGGTCAGCCACACGGATGGCATGTGCATCGACAACAGCTGTGACCGTACTGGTCAGAGCACCACGTTCAAACGCACCAGTGACTACGTGATCGCAGATGTGGTGGCCACCTACCACGTGAATAGCGACATGGAAGTGTATGCCAAAGTGGATAACGTGTTTGACGATCAGGAAATTGTCTCCCGTGATCCCGCAGGGGCTCGCCCCAACAAGCCGCGCACTGGCTATGTGGGCATGAAAGTACGCTTCTGAGGTGGAAAGCGGTGACAACAGAACTGGGGGCCGAGGCCCACCGCTGTCCCACAGTTTGTGTCTGCTTGACGGAGCTCTGCGGGGCTGACATGCCGGCAGGGTATCTCGTGATATGAAGACATGAATTGGCGGTGAGCCAATCTTCAGAGGCTCCCTAGATTCTTCCAGGGTAAGCGCTTGCTTGCAGGCGAAGACGTGTTCGCAAAGGCCGAATTCGCTTGCAAGCAAGCTCCCACAAAGGAAGAGGGGCCTGTCCCAAAGAGGAGCCTGAAAAATGTGGGACAGCGGTGGGCCTCGGCCCCCTTTTCTGTTCCGTGACCCTTGAAGGCGTGGCTCTCCGGCCCCATCTGGGAGGAGCAGGGCCATCAGTGCTAGAATAGAGCCAATCAACCCCCTCAAAACGCCAGGTAGTTCAGTATGGATGTTATTCAGGTCATCAAAGACCAGATCGAAAAAAACCCGGTGATCCTTTACATGAAGGGCACCCCGCAGTTCCCCCAGTGCGGCTTCTCCGCTCAGGTGGTGGAAGCCATGACCGCGGTGGGAAAGCCGTTTGCCTATGTGAATATCCTGGAAGCGCCGGAAATTCGTCAGAGTTTGAAGGAGTATGCCAACTGGCCGACCTATCCCCAGCTGTGGGTGGGTGGCGAGCTGGTGGGTGGCTGCGACATCATCATGGACATGTATCGCTCCGGTCAGCTCAAGGAGCTGGTGGATGGCGCAGCGGCAGAGACTGGCGGCAGCGACTGATCTCGTTACTCTGTAATGAATGAATGCCCGGCCCAGCGCCGGGTTTTTTATGCCTGCGTGTGGGGCTCTTGACGGTTTTGCTCAGACTGCTGGAGGTTCCGGTGTTGGCCCTAATGCATTAGCGCCTACAATCGACGTGGATTATTGGCCTCATTGAGGTAGCTAGGTGAAAAAACGGAACCCTACACGCCAGTGGCGTCGCTGGCACCGCTGGCTGGGGCTGGCGGTGGCATTGCCGGTGCTGGTGCTGTCGATTACGGGGGTGATGCTCAATCACATCGAGTCCCTTGGCTGGTCCAGCAAGCCCATGTCGCCCTTGCTGGCGCGCTGGTACGGTGCGCCGGTGCCCAGCGACATCAGGGGCTATTCTCTGGAAGGTCAGTGGTATGCAGAACTGAATGAGCGCTTGTATGTGGATGGTGCTGACACTCTGCATTGCACGCCGCCATTGCATGGGGTTGCGCGCCACAACGGACTGTTGATTGTCGGTTGCGGGCAGGAGCTGATGCTGCTGGACGGCAATGGTCAGCTGGTGGAACGCATCGGCAAGGCCTATGGGTTACCGGCCTTTGAACATCTGGGCAGTGATGACACTGGATTGATCCTGGACACCGGCGATGGATTGCTGCGTTACGACGTGGACCAGCTGATGGCAAGTCCGTATCAGGGGGACTGGCAGCCGCTGGACGCCAGGCCATTGCCAAACGGTCTGGAAAAAGCCCTGATTGACCAGAGTGTGCCGCCTTCCCTGACCTGGCAGCGGTTGTTGCTGGATCTGCACGCGGGCCGGATTGCCGGCCTGGCGGGGCAGTTGGTGATGGACTTCGCGGCCCTGGTACTCACCATTCTGGCCATTACCGGCACGGTGATCTGGAGTCGAAGCCGCCGCTAAAGATGGCTGCAGAAGTGCCCCAATTGCCTATTCATTGAGCAATTGGTTGGATTCCGCAACAAAGCCGGTTGCATGCCGCGCCGGAATCCCCATGATAGAGCACAGTTTCGCGGGACGTGATGTCCCCGGTTTTACCCCTCTCACACAAGGAGATAAACATGGCTGTTCTGGTTGGTAAGCCCGCACCGGATTTCACTGTTCCTGCCGTCCTGGGCGATGGCAGCATCGTTGACGAATTCACCCTGTCCGAAGCCATCAAGGGCAAGTACGGCCTGGTATTCTTCTACCCGCTGGATTTCACCTTCGTATGTCCGTCCGAGCTGATCGCACTGGATCACCGTATGGACGCTTTCAAGGAGCGTGGTGTGGAAGTGATCGGCGTGTCCATCGACAGCCACTTCACCCACAACGCCTGGCGTAACACCCCCATCAACGAAGGCGGTATTGGTCCGGTGAAATATACCCTGGCCGCTGACATGAACCACACCATCGCCCAGTCCTACGACGTAGAGTCTGAAGGTGGCATGGCCTTCCGTGGTGTTTTCCTGATCGACCAGAACGGCGTGGTACGTAGCCAGATCGTTAACGATCTGCCGCTGGGTCGTAACATGGAAGAGCTGATCCGTCTGGTTGACGCCCTGCAGTTCCACGAAGAGCACGGTGAAGTGTGCCCGGCTGGCTGGCAGAAAGGCGACGCCGGCATGAACGCCTCCCCGGATGGCGTAGCCGAGTACCTGTCTGGTAATGCAGACAAGCTGTAATTGTCGCAGGCACAAAAAAAGGGCCGCTTTTTAGCGGCCCTTTTTTTGTGCCCGCTCGCTGGAGGCCTGACGCCAGATGCTTGACGCTTAAAACAGGGTCAAAACAATGGGCAGCGTCAGGCGTCCAATCAGTCTAATGCTTTTGCCAGAGTCGGCGGCATTTCGCCGGGGGGAGGGGGCGGCCAGCCGCCCAGGTCGCGGAAGCGGTTCACCATGGAGCAGAACAACTCTGCCGTGCGGGTGGCGTCATACAGTGCGGAGTGGGCTTCGCGCTGGCTGAAGCGGATGCCGGCGGCCTCACAGGCTTTCGCCAACACGGTTTGACCGTAGACAAGGCCAGCGAGGGCAGCGGTGTCGAAGCTGGAGAACGGGTGGAACGGATTGCGCTTGATATCCGCCCGTTCGGCGGCAGCGTTCATGAAACCCAGATCGAAGAAGCTGTTATGGCCCACCAGCACGGCACGGTTGCAACCATGTTTCTTTATGGCCTTGCGGACTGGCTCGAACACGCCCTTCAGGGCGGTGTCTTCGGAGACCGCGCCACGTAAGGGGTTGTCAGGATCGATACCGGTGAAATCCAGTGCGGCCTGCTCGATGTTTGCCCCCGGGAAGGGGTCTACATGGAACTGGATACGCGTGGAAGGGCGCAGGTAGCCCTGGGCGTCCATATCAATCAGGACGGCGGCGACTTCCAGCAAGGCATCGGTACTGGCATTGAATCCCCCGGTTTCCACGTCGATGACTACCGGCAGAAACCCCCGAAACCGCAGCGCCAGGCTGGGGTGCTGATCGCTCATGATGACTCCAACAGACAAAAAGCCCCGGCTCAGGCACTGGGCCTGGCCGGGAAGTCGCTATGCTACCGGAATCCCGGCGGTGGTGACAGGTGACGTCGGCACGGGCGGGCGGGTACAATACGCGACCTCGATTCATCGGGTGGCCGCGACCGCGCTGACGACCACCCTTTTGCGGAGTCTTTCAATGTCCAAGATCAACAAGGTAGTGCTGGCCTATTCCGGCGGCCTGGATACCTCGGTCATCGTTAAATGGCTGCAGGATACCTACGACTGCGAGGTGGTGACCTTCACCGCCGATATCGGCCAGGGCGAGGAAGTGGAGCCGGCCCGCGCCAAGGCACAGGCCATGGGCGTCAAGGAAATCTACATTGAAGACCTGCGCGAAGAGTTCGTGCGTGACTACGTTTTCCCCATGTTCCGCGCCAACACCATCTACGAAGGTGAGTACCTGCTGGGGACCTCTATCGCGCGTCCGCTTATCGCCAAGCGACTGGTGGAAATTGCCGAGGAAACCGGAGCTGACGCCATCTCCCACGGTGCGACCGGCAAGGGCAATGACCAGGTGCGTTTTGAGCTGGGAGCGTACGCCCTGGCCCCCGGCATTCAGGTGATTGCGCCGTGGCGTGAGTGGGATCTGAACTCCCGCGAAAAGCTGATGGCGTACTGCGAAGAGCGCAACATCCCGGTGGACTTCTCCAGCAAGAAGAAGAAATCCCCGTACTCCATGGATGCCAACCTGCTGCACATCTCCTATGAGGGCGGCAATCTGGAAGACCCGTGGTGGGAAGCCGAAGACGACATGTGGCGCTGGAGCGTGAGCCCGGAAGCGGCGCCGGATCAGGCCACTTACATTACCCTGGGCTTTGAGAAAGGCGACATCGTGTCCATTGATGGCGAGCGTCTGAGCCCGGCCGACGTGCTGACCAAACTGAACAAGCTGGGTGGCGACAACGGCATTGGCCGTCTGGACCTGGTGGAAAACCGCTACGTGGGTATGAAGTCCCGCGGCTGCTACGAAACCCCCGGTGGCACCATTATGCTGCCGGCGCACCGTGCCATTGAGTCTCTGACCCTGGATCGTGAATCCGCGCACCTGAAAGATTCCGTGATGCCGAAGTACGCCGAGCTGGTCTACAACGGTTACTGGTGGAGCCCGGAGCGTCTGGCCCTGCAGAAACTGATCGATGCGACCCAGGAACACGTCAACGGTGAAGTACGCATGAAGCTCTACAAGGGCAATGCCACCGTGGTGGGGCGTCGCTCCGACAACGACAGCCTGTTCGATGCTTCCATCGCCACGTTCGAGGACGATGCGGGTGCCTATGACCAGAAAGATGCGGAAGGCTTTATCAAGCTGAACGCCCTGCGTCTGCGCATTGCGGCCAAGAACGGGCGCAAGCTGAGCTGATTGACTAACGTCGAACGCTGAGCGAAACCGCCGCTGGCCGAGAGGCCGCGGCGGTTTTTTGTTTCTGGCGAGTCATTTTGCTGAACCTGCGATTTACATAACGCAAAGGAAACGCCCTTTAATTTGTACCATGGTCACAACTAGGCTCTGGGGATCGACAATAACAACATTCGACCCTGGGGAGATCCGGTTATGTTTCTGCCGTCCTTGCATCGTCGCGCTCTGTTGGCTGCGACTCTGGCTCTGGTCATCAGCGGTTGCGGTGGAGAGAGTGACAGTACTGCGCCATCGCCGAACAGTACGGCCCCTGCCGACACGGGCACGACGGCCACCCCCAATACCCCGTCCGAACCTGATCCTGTTCCCCCGGCGCCAACCTCCCGTGATGTGATTTTTGTGGGTAACAACTGGGAAGGCATGATCGATGTGGTCGATCGGGACACCCATGAGCGGCTGGGGCGGATCAACGGGATTCCCGACAAGCAGGCCCGCGAGGCTGCCATCGTGCTGAACCCGGTGGACCTGGTGTTCTTTATCGCCATTCAGCAATTCATTGGCGAAGGGCATCACCAGTACGTGGATGACATGTATAGCTCTAACGATGGTCGCCTGCTGATTGTTTCCCGGCCCAGCTATGCTGATGTGGTGGCGCTGGACATTGCCAGTGGCGAGATCGAATGGCGCTTCGAGGTTGACGGCAATCGCTCCGATCACATGGCCATCTCCCCGGACGGCAAGCATGTGGCTGTGTCGGCCTCCACCGGTAATGTGGTGCATGTGCTCGACGTGCAGACCGGGGAAGAGGTCGGCCGGTTTCCGTCAGGGAATTCGCCCCACGAGAATGTGTATTCCGAGGATGGAAAACGGATTTACCACGCCAGCATTGGTCATGTGTTTACCCCGCTGGACCGTGATCCGCTGAAAAAGCTCAAGGGCGAGCGGGTATTTCAGGTGGTGGACGCCGAGACGTTCGAGATCCTGCGCAAGCTGGACATCAAGACCAAGCTGGAAGAGGCCGGGTATGCCGACCTGAGCCCGGCCGTGCGGCCCATGGCCCATACCCATGACGAGCGGTATTTCTACTTCCAGCTGTCATTTCTCCATGGCTTTATCGAGTACGACATGGAAGAGGACCGGATTACCCGCGTGGCGTCGCTCCCCAACCTGATCCCCGATACGCCGCAGGAAGTGTACGTCAACGACTCTGCCCATCACGGCATTGCGCTGAGCGCCGACAACACCACCCTGTGTGTGGCCGGCACCATGAGCGACTATGTGGCGCTGGTAAACCGGGAGACCTTCGAGTACTCGCTCAAGACCGGCATTGGTGAAAAGCCCTACTGGGTCACCACCAGTGAAGATGGCGAGCATTGCTACGTGTCCTGGAGTGGCACCGACCAGATGTCCATTTTCCATTATGCCAGCGGGCAGGAAGTGGCCCGGGTCGATGTGGGAGACCACCCCCAGCGGATTCGTGAAGGGCGGGTGCCGATCGCCTGGGTCGAGGCCCAGGGCTCGCTCTTTCTTCCCTGAGCCGGCGGGTTGTACGGCCGCCATGACGGTGGCCTGGATGACGGAAACCTTAGACGAAAGTGCCAGTTATAGACTGGCACTTTCGTCGCTTTAGTGATCCCTGTCCCGCTTGTGCTGCGGGCGCTCCCACATTCCTGACGCTTGCCTTTTGAACCCTGCCGGCAAATACGTTTACGGTTGTGCACTAATCACAACAACAACACCGTAAAGGGAGACAAGGACATGTTGCTCACCTCACTCCGGCACTGTCGCCGCTACAGCGCCTTCACATTGATAGTCATGGTTGCTTTTTTACTTCCCTTGCCAGCGTCGGCCAGCTGGTGGAACTGGTGGGACGATGAGGGTGACAACGGTGGCAGTGCGGCCAGCGGCGAACGTGACGTGATCTTTGTGGGGAACAACTGGGAAGGCACCATCGATGTGATTGATGTGGCAAGCCACGAGCGGCTTGGTCGCATCAACGGGATCCCTGACAAGAACAAACGCATTGCCGAGATTTACCTGAATCCGGTGGAGTTGCTGTTCTTTCAGGCCATCAAGACCTTTATCGGTGAGGGGCATCACCAGTTTGTGGATGACATGTACAGCAGCAACGATGGTCGACTGCTGATTGTGTCCCGCCCCAGTTTTGCGGACGTGGTGGCGCTGGACATTGCCAGCGGCAAGATCGCGTGGTGTTTTGAAGTGGAAGGGTATCGTTCTGACCACATGGCCATTTCACCGGATGGCCAGCAGGTGGCGGTATCCGCTTCTACGGGGAAGGTGGTGCATATTCTGGATGTGCAGACCGGCGAAGAGGTGGGCCAGTTCCCGTCAGGAAACTCGCCCCATGAGAACGTATATTCCGACGATGGCGAGCGGCTTTATCATGCCAGCATTGGTCATGTGTTCCTGCCGCTGGACCGGGACCCCATCAAGCTCAAGGGCGAACGGGTCTTTCAGGTGGTGGATGCCCACACGCTGGAGATCCTCAAAAAGATCGACATGAAAGTGAAGCTGGAAGAAGCCGGGTATCCGGACCTTAGTCCGGCTGTTCGGCCCATGGCCCACACGCCGGATGAGCGCTATTTCTACTTCCAGCTCTCTTTCCTTCATGGTTTTATCGAATATGACATGCAGGACGATCGTATTACCCGTCTGGCAACGCTGCCCAATCTGGTACCGGACATGCCCATTGAGCGGTACCTGAACGACTCGGCCCATCATGGCATTGCCATGAATGATGCCGGCGATACGCTGTGTGTGGCGGGAACCATGAGTGATTATGTGGCCCTGGTAGATCGGCAAACGTTTGAATACCGTATCAAGACCGGGGTGGGGGAGAAGCCTTACTGGGTCACCACCAGCGCTGATGGCGAACATTGCTATATTTCCTGGAGCGGCACAGACCAGATGTCGGTCTTTCACTATGCCAGTGGGCAGGAGGTCGCCCGGGTAGACGTTGGCGATCACCCGCAGCGGATTCGTGAGGGCAAGGTCCCGCAAAGCTGGGTGGACGATCAGGGCTCCTTGTTCCTGCCCTGATCCCTGCCATTGGCCCTCCGTTAGGGTCATGGCTGTGCAGCCTGACCCTGACGGAGAAAATTGCGCTCTTTACGAGTTTTTCATTGTCAATTGTCCCCGCCCACACCACTATTCGCCCCTGATGGGGTAGGTGCTCCCGGTGCCTGCAATCTGGACCGCAAACTGGAGCAAAGAACCATGCGAATTCTGCATACCATGCTGCGTGTGGGGGATGTAGATGCCTCGGTGGCTTTCTATACCGAAGTACTGGGCATGCACGAAATCCGCCGCAAGGATTACCCGGAAGGCCGTTTTACCAACGTCTTTGTCGGCTACCAGCCGGAGGCCGAGGGCCCGGTGCTGGAGCTCACCCATAACTGGGATCAGTCCCGCTATGATCTAGGAACCGGTTACGGCCATATCGCGCTGGCCGTGGATGACGTGTACGCTGCTTGTGAGCGTATTCGCGAGCGGGGCGGCAAGATTACCCGTGAACCCGGACCCATGAAGCATGGCACCACGGTGCTGGCCTTCGTGGAAGACCCGGACGGTTACAAGATCGAATTGCTGGGACGGGACTGATGGGAAAAGTCACTGTGGGCTGGCGCGAGTGGGCCAGTCTGCCGGAACTGGGCATTGATGCCATCAAGATGAAGGTGGACACCGGGGCGCGAACCTCGGCCATACATGCGTTTGAAGTCGAATCCTTCAAGCGGGACGACACAGAATGGGTGCGTTTTTCCCTGCATCCCATTCAGGATCAGCCCCAGGTGACGGTGTGTGAAGCCCCGGTACTGGACCGCCGGGTGGTGACGGATTCCGGTGGTCACAAGGAAGAGCGGCCGGTGATTCTCACCGAGATTGATCTCGGTGGACGCCGTTGGCCCATCGAAATCACCCTGACGGACCGGGAAACCATGAAGTTCCGCATGTTACTGGGCCGTACCGCGATGACAGAAATCAGGGTCGAGCCCACAGAATCCTTCCTGCTGGGTGGTGACAAGGACAGGCCGTAACGGTCTGGCGTCTCACTGATCTCCTTAACTTAATACGTTTATTAACCAAAGTGCTGCCATGAAAATTGCGATTCTTTCGAGAAACAAGCGACTCTATTCCACTCGCCGCCTGGTGGAAGCCGGCGAGGCGGCTGGTCACGAAATGCACGTGATCGATACCCTGCGTTGCTACATGAGCATGGTGGCGCACAAACCGGAAATTCACTTCAAGGGCGAAGTGCTGGAAGGGTTTGATGCGGTGATTCCCCGTATCGGCGCGTCCATTACCCAATACGGTACGGCGGTGCTGCGCCAGTTTGAGATGATGGGCGTATTCCCGGTGAATGAGTCCGTGGCTATCTCCCGTTCCCGGGACAAGCTGCGTTCCCTGCAGCTGTTGTCGCGCAAAGGTGTGGGTTTGCCCATCACCGGCTTTGCCCACTCCCCGGATGATATTCCTGATCTGATCAACATGGTGCGTGGAGCACCGTTGGTGATCAAGATGCTGGAAGGTACCCAGGGCATTGGCGTGGTGCTGGCGGAAACCCGCAAGGCGGCAGAGTCAGTGATCGAAGCCTTTATGGGCTTGAACGTCTCGGTGATGGTGCAGGAATACATCAAGGAAGCCGGTGGTGCCGACATTCGCTGTTTCGTGGTGGGCGGCAAGGTGATCGCGGCGATGAAACGCCAGGCGGCACCGGGTGAGTTCCGTTCCAACCTGCACCGCGGAGGCAGTGCCAGCCTGATCCGCATAACCCCGGAAGAGCGGGCCACGGCGGTGCGTGCCGCCAAGATCATGGGTCTGAATGTGGCTGGGGTGGATATCCTGCGCTCGAACCACGGCCCGGTGGTGATGGAAGTGAACTCCTCGCCGGGGCTGGAGGGTATCGAAACCGCTACCAACAAAGATGTGGCGGGTATGATCATTCAGTTCATCGAAAAAGATGCGCGTCCCTATCGCACCCAGACCAAAGGCGCAAAAGGCTAATGCCTGCTGTAGGAGCCATGCTTGCATGGCGATGGATGCTTGAGACGTGACAATGCCAAAGCTGGCCTTGCCCTGTGGGTGATCTCCAAGGTAATCAGTCAAGAATGAAAAATCCAAAAGAACCGAAAAACGCGCCTTTTGAAATTGATGGCATTACCGTGCAGCCTGGCACTCGGGCCAAGGTGGAATTGCCGCTGGCACAACTTTACACCCAGACGCCGCTTAACGTGCCGATCCATGTTGTTCATGGCCGCAAGCCCGGTCCGGTACTGATGGTCAGTGCTGCCATTCATGGTGACGAGTTGAATGGGGTGGAGATCATTCGCCGCTTGCTGCGCCACTCTGCCCTGAAAAGCATCAATGGCACCCTGCTGGCGGTGCCGGTGGTGAATGTATTCGGCTTTATTCACAAGACCCGTTATCTGCCAGACCGTCGCGATCTG
The DNA here is from genome assembly GCF_002888555.1 of Alcanivorax sp. MD8A. Taxonomy (NCBI): domain Bacteria; kingdom Pseudomonadati; phylum Pseudomonadota; class Gammaproteobacteria; order Oceanospirillales; family Alcanivoracaceae; genus Alcanivorax; species Alcanivorax sp. MD8A. The sequence goes on from NZ_AQOQ01000001.1 coordinate 86,540, forward strand.
AACCGGTGCTTCCCGGGCTCTGAAACCGGTAGCCTGGGCGCACGTATGGCCTGGCAGTTCAAGAGCCAGGTGCTGGATCGTGCCACCCACGCAGTGGATCTGCACACCGGCGCCATTCACCGCGCCAACCTGCCGCAGATTCGAGCGGACCTGTCCAACGATGACACCGCGGCCATGGCCAACGCCTTCGGTGTGCCGGTGGTCATCAACTCGGTATTAGGGGAAGGGACCCTGCGGGAAGTGGCGGAAGCCCAGGGCATTCCGGTCATCACCTATGAAGCCGGTGAAGCGCTGCGCTTCGACGAAGCCAGCATTCGTGCTGGGGTGAAAGGCGTGCTCAACATCATGCAACATCTGGGCATGACCGGCATCCGCCGCACCAAACCACCCGCCGAACCCTACATCGCCCGCTCCTCCAGCTGGGTGCGTGCCGAGCGCGATGGCGTCTTCCTGTCACTGGTGGCACTGGGTGCCTGGATCAAGAAAGGCGATCTCATCGGTCGCATCTCCAGCCCCTTCGGTGGCGATGATGTCTCCATCCACGCCCCCGCCGCCGGCATCCTGGTGGGCCGCAACAACCTGCCGCTGGTGAATGAAGGCGAAGCTCTCTACCACATTGCCCGCTTCGAGGAAGTCAGCGAAGTGGCCCAGTCCCTGGAGGTGTTCACCTCCGACATCGAAAAAGGTCCGACCCTGGCCGGTGAGCCTCCTATCGTTTAAGGCGCAGGGGTGGCCTGGTGAAGATACAATCTTTACCCGGTGCCCCGTATTGTTTAATTCGCGGCATCAACCCTGATCTACGGCGTATTGCGTCGATTTCATGATGTTTTCCCGTACGATGCCGGCAATTTCCGGTTCTTTTTGCCGCGTCCCAAGTTCGTTTAAGCGGACCTATCCCTTTTTCCTACCCCATATGGGGGATGCGGCAGTCCTGTGGCCAAATTACTCTCCCTGCGTCGTCACCAGCGGGGGCTGGTGGTCATGCTGTTTCGTTAGCAACGGTGTGTGCTGCGAAAGAGGGGGTAGCCATATGGCAATGAGGGGACTACTGGCGGGTCTGGGGTTGTTCGGCATGGTGTCCGCTGCTGCAGTGACGGTGCAGGCGGACCGGGATGGATGCTGGGCAGCCCCGGACTGGTGCCTTCAGGTGGAAGACTCGCATTGGGACGGTGACCGTTTTGCGGTGCGTTACCGTAATGTCTGTGAGCACCGCCTCTATGTGAAGCATTGCAATCAACTCAAAGGTGGCCGCTGGGCTTGTGAGGGGGGTGCCATCGCGCCATCGTTGGTCAGTACCCGTGATAGCCATGATGCAACGGGCAGTTTTCATTACCGGTTTGTCGGGTCTCTCGAAGCTTCCAGGGACTGGGTGTGCGCCGACAAGGAAAGCGGCTGGAGCCGAGCTCCATAGCTTTCCCGACAACATTCCTCGTTTTACCCGGCCTGTGCCGGGTATTTTTTGGTTCTTTGCGGAATTACCGGTCCTGTTGCCTGTGGAGGCGTTGTCATGGTGCCGCAGGGTAACTCTCTGATTCCCGGGGCAAGTTTCTGCCTGCCACTCAGCCCCCATCCTTTGTTATACTGCGCCGCGATATGGACACCCCGTTGATTAAGCCTTTGGAGTAAATGATGGTCGCTTTGGTCAAGCCGCATGGCGCGGATGCACTCACCCCCCTGTATGTCGCCGATGAAGCTGCGCGCATTGCCTTGCAGAAGGAAGCGGAGTCACTGCCTTCGGTGGTGATTAGCTCGGCAGCTGCCGCGAATGCGGTGATGATGGGGGCTGGCTATTTCACCCCGCTGACCGGCTACATGAACAAGGCGGATATGCTGTCCGTGGCGGAAAACCTGACTACTGCCAATGGCCTGTTCTGGCCGGTGCCGATCGTCAATATGCTGAAGGACGTGAGCGCCATCAAAGACGCCAAGCGCATTGCCTTGCGCGATCCTAACGTGGACGGCGAGCCGGTGATTGCGGTGATGGATGTATCCGCCATCGAAGAAGCCTCCGATGCTGAACTGGAAGCTGTGGCCGAACAGGTGTTTTCCACCACCGACAAGCAGCATCCAGGTGTGGCCAACTTCCTTGCCGCGGGGAACTTCATCGTTTCTGGTGATATCCAGGTGTTGAACTACTCCTACTTCGCCGATGATTTCCCGGATACCTTCCGCACTGCCGTTTCTATCCGCAATGAGTTTGTCGAGCGTGGCTGGAGCAACGTGGTTGCCTTCCAGACTCGTAACCCGATGCACCGTGCTCACGAAGAACTGTGCCGCATGGCCCAGGAAGCACTGAATGCGGACGGTATTCTGATTCACATGCTGCTGGGCAAACTGAAAGCGGGGGATATCCCGGCTGACGTACGTGATGCCTCCATCCGCAAAATGGTGGAAGTGTACTTCCCGCCCAACACCGTGATGATCACCGGCTATGGTTTCGACATGCTCTACGCAGGTCCTCGTGAGGCGGTACTGCACGCGGTGTTCCGTCAGAACTGTGGCTGCAGCCATCTGATTGTGGGTCGTGACCACGCCGGTGTGGGTGACTACTACGGTGCATTCGATGCGCAAACCATCTTCCAGGAGAAGGTGCCGGCTGGCGCGCTGGAGATCAAGATCTTCGAAGCCGATCACACGGCTTACTCCAAAAAGCTGGATCGCGTTGTGATGATGCGTGATGTGCCAGATCACACCAAGGACGATTTTGTTCTGCTGTCTGGCACCAAGGTGCGTGAGATGCTGGGGCAGGGCATTGCGCCGCCGCCGGAATTCTCTCGCCCGGAAGTGGCTCAGATCCTGATGGATTACTACCAGGCGCTGGATGCTGGCAAGTAAGTCCTCCCGTACCAGGCTGCCTGTGCGGCTTGGCTAGAATGCAAAAAAGCCTCTGAAAAGAGGCTTTTTTGTTTCTCGCGGACCCAAGCCAGCGGGTGGCTGAGGACCGCTTCTTGTCGACCGAATCAGAGCTTTTTGAGCTTCTTCTTCAGTTTCTTCAGCACGCTTTCGTGTTTGCTGATTTTGGCCTTGCTTTGTTTGATGGCTTTTTTCAGCTTTTTCTTCTGGGACATGATGTCTCTCCATGATTCGCAAGTTGAGCGGCCTGAACCTGGCTAATGACCAGATTTCGTTTCCTCGGCCTTGATAAAGTCACGGATAAAACGACGGACTTCCCGCGCCGCACTGGTGTCCAGCTCTTCGCAGAGCTCGATAAAACGCAGGCGCTCTTCGTCGTTAATGCGAACGATGAGTTGACTGTTTTTCTTCTTGGGCTTGCTCTTGTCTTTGGACATGGAAAACCATCATGAGAAACAGGCTGCATCGTCGCTGGATTATCAGTGACTTGCAAACACTGTGCTGGCTATCAAATAGATAGTCAATGTATATACATATTAAGTCTTTATGACAATGCCCCGTGGGTGCGGGGAAGTCAGTGCTCAGTGGCGTTTGTCTGTTCTATCCAGTCACGGCGGTCCCGGTCCGCGATTTCCCAGCGCAGATCTTTTACCTCGTGCATGGGCGTCATTGGACTATGGAAGAACATCACCAGCCGTAATCCGTCGGTGATAAACGGGTCTCCGGTGAGATTGTGGCCGGGTTCCGCGATGGATTTGGGCGGCATGCTCCTGACATAGCCGAACTCGGCCAGGCGTTGCGAGAAAATCATGTCCTGGAGCAGGTAATCCCGGGCTTCGTCCACATCCGGGTCAATCTTGTGTGTTGTCAGGGTTGGGGATTTGAAGGTGAATCGCACACCAATGTCCCGACTGATCTGGCCAAGCCACACCGGTTCGCCATCGCACAGAACAGGGGCCTGCCACAGGCGTAGGTGGTTACGCTGGTGAATGTTGCCGCGGGCTTTCTGCAAGGCCAGATCCTGTGGGCGGCCCAGCGTATAGAGCGAACTCACTGGCGAGTAGCGGTAGCTGGAACCCAGCAGGAACGATTTGGTGGTTTTCCAGATGGAGCCGCCGTGAATGCGCTCGGTAACGTCCCAGCCACGCTGAACCATGGCACTCAGCAATAGCTGACTGTTGCCGACCAGGACAAAGTTCACCGGGTCGCCACTGTTGCTGCTGTCTTCATTGGCGGTACAACAGGGCTGCTCAGCTAACCATTCGCGCAGGCCTTCACGGTCGAGTTGCTGGTATTCGTGCGCTTCATACAAGCCGGAGAAATTGACTTTCTCAACATCCAGTTTGATGCCTGGCACATCCACCAGAAAAGAGGTTTGCCAGCTTTTTCCGCCCCCCAGCAGGTCCACATTGATCACCTTTACCCCAAGGTCACGATTGGTGAAAACAAAGCCACTGGTACGCTCACCTTCAGGGACATTGATAGGCATGGCACGGGACACGAACATTCGGTCGATAGCTTGCTCTCCCTCGCTGTTGAACTTGCCTTTCACTTTCCAGGCCACTTCCAGAGGAGAAAAATACTGTTGGTCGGTGGTGACGGGCAGGTAATACAGCTGTTGGTCGGTGCGGTTATCCACTTCGATCCAGACCGCCTGGATGCCATGGTTTCCCAGTGCGACGCCAAAAATGTCGCGGGCGTCGCTGTCGCTGATCACGGTGGCGCTGACGGTCAATTGTGTTTCGTGATGGTGTCTCGCCTCGGCGCGCAGGGTGTCCGTATCCACGTTGCCGGGGCGAAAGCTGCAGGCAGTGAGTAGCAGTAACCCGGCGAGCAGTGAAAGGGGGGCAAGGGTTGGATTATGGCTATTCATGTCGACCTTTTTCAGGGTAGTCCAGTGAGCCTTTCATACCGGATTTTTCTTCCTTGTCGAAGTCGGGAAAGGCCTGAAGTGTTTCCGGCGGCAGGGTGTTGTCCTGTTGGGAGGGCGGGGCATCGCCTCGCACCCATTGCTGGACTGGCACGGCCAGCTGCATCCCGTGTTGCTCCAGCAAGGTCAGGATGCGCAGGTTCAGATCTTCGCTGACGGCCAGAAACTGGCTGAATTCGCTGCTGTCCACGTAGCAGTTGATCTGCAGGCGGTAACTGTCGCGCAGAATCTCCACAAAGCGTACCCGGGCCGCGCGCTCGGTCAGTCGCGGATGGCTGTAAATCAGCCTGCGCAAGTCGGCGAGCAGGTTACGTAGTTGATCCGGGCTGGCCCCCAAACGGATATGCAGGTCTCGCTGGTAGCGGCGGAAGTCCGATTCGCTGATGTTCTCGATGCTGGCACTGGACAGAACCGAGTTAGGAACATAGACCACGCTACGATCCATGCGGCGTATCCGGGTGGAGCGCAGGCCAATCTCTTCCACCACCCCGGCGGTACTGCCCACGACACAGAAGTCGCCGGGCTGAATGGGTTTGGCGATATAGAGCGTAAAGGCGCCGATGACATTTTCCAGGGTCTTCTGCGCCGCCAGTGCCACCGCAATGGAGCCAATGCCAAGGCCCGTCAGAACCGTGGTGATATCGTAACCCGAGTCGCTCAACCACAGCAGGAAGATCACCACGATGGCGATCATTTTCAGAATGGTGCGAACCGGTCGAATAATGCCGGACCAGTATTTCTGGTTATTGGCATTGCTGAGAAACAGGGCAGAGAGCAGCTCGATGATGCCCAGCACCAGGAATACCGTTGCCAGATAGCCGAGAGCGGATTCATTCAGGTAGACGCGGGCACGTATCGACAGCCCCAGCTCGCCCACTCCCATTTGTAGCAGCTTGAAGAACACGAACCAGCGCAGCGGCATCACCACAAAACGGTGCAAGGTGTCACGATATCGTTCGGAATGCTCCAGTAGCTGCAGCAGGATCTTTCTGAGCAGCGCAGCAATCAGCCAGGCGCCGATCAGAATCAGCAAAAAGCCGGCAACTTGCCAGTTCTGCATATGCAGGAAGGTGAATTCCGGCAGGAAGTCTCCCAGCTTGATGACCACCGGGTTATAGCCAAATTGTTCCCACAGCATGGGAATGTCTTGCACCGTGGCGTTGGAAATTTTCCAGACCCGGCGACCGTTTTCCGGGATACGCTGCAGGTACAGGGCCAGGGTGTCGTCCGGCAGGGTCAGGGTGCCGAGTTTGTCGCGGTAACTGGGTAGGCCATCTTCCTGGTGCCCTTGCGGCTCATTGGACAGACGAGTGAGATCGAGGACCCGCTGCTGTCCCCAGACAATGGCCAGCTGCTCCATCAGCACGGCCGGGTCGGCATCGGCCATATCCGCTGGCAGATAGCGCATGTCCAAGTACTGACTGGCACTTTTCCAGTCGTTGCGATTGCCGGCGTCCATGATCGCCAGAAGGGTAGACAGTGGGGTTTCGCCCGGTTGCAGGCTATCGTTCTCTAATGCTTCTGCGATGACTGCTTCGGATTTCTCGCCGGTGTCCAGCACGTCCTTGAAGGTGGGAGGGGCATCCTGGGCCAGTGACAGGGCAGGAAGCAGCAATAGCAGGGCACACAGGGCCTGAATCCGTGGCATGAACGGGATCTCGATTATGGGTAACAGCCTGAGAATGTACCCTGTGGCGTCGCCAAGGCCAATCGCAGATAGGGCCTGATGGCAGGATTGGCCGAGCAAAGGTGGGGCTGGGGAGATGGAGGTCCGGATTTGCAGCGGATTTTGCTTTAGAATGCCCCGGTAAAAGGGCTCGCGGAAGGCGGGCGATATGTTGTCGAGGGTTCATTCATGGCAGTGATTATTAGCGCCCTGCTAATTTATGTGGGCTGTATCATTTTTATTCGTATCCGTAATGCGGAGCCCTTCGGGCTCAAGCGCCAGTTGACGGACTTTTCCACCTTTATGGTGCCGTTCAATATCCCGGCCTACCTGTTGTCTAAGGTGCCGACCACTCCCCAGGTCGACAAGGCTCACTTCCCGGAACTGCAGCTGATCGAAGATAACTGGGAAACCATCCGTGATGAGGCGTTGGCCCTGTACACCGGCGGCAACATCACCGCCAAGGACGACCTGCCTGCCAGCAGCTTTTACAAGGATGGCCGCTGGACCAGCTTTTATCTGAAGGTGTACGACAACAAGTTGCCATCGGCCTACGCGCTGGCGCCGAAGACCATGGCTTTGCTGGATCAGATTCCGTCCATGAATATCGCCCTGTTTGCGGTGCTGATGCCGGGCAAGAAGCTGAATCGCCACCACGACCCGTTCGCCTACACCCTGCGTTATTCCATGGGGCTGAGTACCCCCAACGACGAAGGGTGTGGCCTGACGATCAATGAAGCAGACTATATCTGGCGCGATGGCGACAGCGTGGTGTTCGACGAGACCTATATCCACTCCGCCTGGAACAACACCGATACTCCGCGCATCATTTTGATGACGGACGTAGACCGCCCCATGAAGCTCAAGTTTGTCGAGAAGATTTACTGGGGCTTTGGCTGGTTCTTCAATCGCTTGTTCTTCATCGATAACCTGGACCCGGAACATACCGGCGTGGGTAACAAATTGGGCAAGGGCGTGCTGGCCTACAAGCAGTTTCTTAAATCCGTCAAGCGCCGCAACAAGCCTTTCTATGTCACCGCCAAATGGTGTGTGATTCTCGGCGTGCTTGGCACCCTCGGTTACCAGATCGCCTGATCGATTTTTCTGAATTTTCTTCAGCAGGCCGGCAAGGCCTGCTGTCTTTCTGCCGATACTCTCTCTTGGCAGTCTCGCCCTGTCGTGACACCATCGCTCAAGTGATAGATTCAAGGAAGGATAATAATGATAAGGACAGCGATTGCTGCGGGGGTAGCAATGCTGGCGAGTGCCTTGTGGGCGGAAACGCCCGTGGTGGTGGTGCCAGCAGGGGGATTTTCGGCCAGCGGTGATCTGGCAATGAAGAAAGGCAGTATTCCGGTGAGTTGCGATACGACGTTCGACGGCCATGTGGCCGGCGATGGGGCGATTGAAGTGACCGCGGTGTCTTTTGGTGGCCTTAATCCGCTGTGCAAAAGCCTCAAGGCACTGGGGTTGCCGTGGCAGGGACAGGTGGATCACCCCGGTCAGCTCACGGTTCAGGATATGCAGGTGAAAGTGCGGGTACCGTTGTTGGGCGGCATTTGTGGCCCCGGGCCTGTCAGTCTGGATTGGACAAACCAGGATGCGGCAGCCACCTTCGATGCCGTCACTTTGGGGCCGGACTGCGCCATGAACGGGACCATGCTGACGTCCCCTCCGGTGGATATACAGGCCGCGGAGACCGCCGCAGCACTGGCCGAGTCAGATGTCTCTGAATTACCTGATTGACGTACGGGTCTTGTAATTTGGCCCCTGTGGCAGTTTCAAATCGCCCTGCTGCACAGCTATCATGGCGGGCTCTTTGAACAGGCCAGGACTTATCCCATGCAGAACGTGGTAGCGATTCCCGCTAACCCGGCGCTGGTGAACAGCACCGAAGACTTCCTTCATGCCATCGAGCACGACCACAAGGACAGTGCCGAGAAATTCATCCACATGGTGGATTTCCTCACTGACCGTGTCATCAGCCTGTTTCTGGTGGAGCCTGCCAATATGGCCAACCTCTCAGGTGGTCAGAAGAAGGTGATCGATTTTGCTGTGTCTACCGCAGGGAAGGCCTCCAGCATGCTGACCCGCCAGATTTTCAAGAAAGTCTCCAACAAGGAATTTGCCCCTGTTGTGGCCAACGTGAAGGACATGTACTGGCAGGCTGGCGAAGATAACGGCAATCAGGCCTATATTGCTTTTCCCGTCGAAGACGCCTTTGCAGCGGATTTCCGCAAAGCCTGTGATCTGTGTGCTGAAGGTCGTGGCGCCGAAGATGTGGCGCTGGTCACCCGTGTGATGGGCGAGCTGGCAGACAAGATCATCGATGAGGTCTTTGTGGTGAACACCAAACACGTGAAGATTGGTTTCGTTACCCAGAAAGCCCTCAACGTGGGCGTGGATGGAAGCCGCAAGGCGGTCCACTCCGTCAACAACAAGGTGCTGCGTGATTTGGGTAATGCCGAGCTGAAGAACTACATGGGGCACTATGCGTCGTTGCTGATGCAGCGGTAAGGGTTTCCTCTCCAGCTTGATCCAGAGAAGGCGCCGTGGGCGCCTTCTCTTTTTTTGGGGGGCCACCCTGCGGGCGTTCCTTCGCTACGCTCGGTGGCGGCGCGATAACCACAACCGTTAATAGCAATAGAGGGTACAGAGCTTAAGAGCGTCTTTGCTCAGTGGTCTCTGTGCCCTCTGTGGGTTTGGGCTATCGTGCCGCCAGCGACGCTCCTACGGATAGGTGGGAGGATCAAGCCTGGCTTTTCCCGCAAATCCGCGAAGAACCCTTTATTCGCGGTGGAGCGACTGCTCTTACCGTTTGGGGCCCCCGGTGGGAGCCGCGATCAGGGGTAGGTTATGACCCGGTCTTGGGCTGTGCACGGTTGCCGCCAGGGCGGCGCCGGCGGCGTTGCTGGCCATTTCCGCCGCCAGGCTTGTTGCCACGAGGCGGGCGATTGCCGGCAGGGCGGGCCGCTTTCTGATCGCCCTGACTCCCTGACGATGACTGACGCTGGTCTTGAGCTACCCCGGGTTTCTTAGGCTTCTTGGGCCGTTTTCGCTTGGGTGCTTGCAGCGGGCGTGCGGCAGGCAGCGGCTCGCCCGGTTCGAAACCGGCCACAATCTTGCGTTCCAGCTGTTGCTGGGTCAGCCGTTCGATATCGGTGAGCTGCTGGAATTCGTCTGCGCTGACCAGCGAAATGGCCTGACCGGTGGCGCCGGCGCGACCGGTGCGGCCAATGCGGTGCACATAGTCTTCCGGGACGTTGGGCAGATCCACGTTGACTACTTGAGGCAACTGCTCGATATCCAGGCCCCGGGCGGCGATATCCGTGGCCACCAGAGCGCGAATCTTGCCGCTCTTGAAGTCCGCCAGCGCGCGGGTGCGGGCATTCTGGCTCTTGTTGCCATGGATCGCGGCCGCTTCGATGCCACTGCCTTCCAGCTGCTTGGCCAGACGGTTGGCCCCATGCTTGGTGCGGCTGAAGACCAGTACCTGATACCAGTTGTGTTCCTGGATCAGGTGCGTCAGCAAGGCGGGCTTGCGTTTCTTGTCCACCGGAGCAATCCATTGAGTGACCAGCTCGGTGGTGGTGTTGCGCGGGCTGACATCCACTTCCACCGGATCATTCACCAGCCCCTTGGCCAGCGCACGAATGTCCGGTGAGAACGTCGCTGAGAACATCAGGTTCTGGCGACGCTTGGGCAGCAGGGCGAGAATCTTGCGAATGTCATGGATAAAACCCATGTCCAGCATGCGGTCGGCTTCGTCCAGTACCAGCACTTCCAGATGATCGAACTTCACGGCATTTTGCTGGTACAGATCCAGCAGGCGACCCGGGGTTGCCACCAGAATGTCCACGCCGCCACGCAGGCGCTGCATTTGCGGGTTGATCTTGACCCCACCGAAGACCACCGTGGATTTCAGCGGCAAGTGTTTGCCGTAGGTGGCAACACTATCGGCCACCTGGGCGGCCAGTTCGCGGGTTGGCGTTAGCACCAGCGCTCGCACCTGATTATGGCTGGCGGCCTTGCCGGTACGCAGACGTTCCAGCAGGGGCAGGGTGAAGCCGGCGGTTTTACCGGTACCGGTCTGGGCGGCTGCCATGACATCGCGGCCTTCCAGTACAGCGGGGATCGCTTGCGCCTGAATGGGGGATGGAGTGCTGTAGCCCTGATCGGCAACAGCAGTTTGCAGGGCTTCACAAAGCCCAAGATCAGAAAAATGCATGGGGGACGAATCAACGGGGAAAGGGCGGCAAGCCTACCTGATTCGAGGTCCCGGTTCGAGCGGTTTCCGACCAGTGACAGTGGTTAGGCCGCGTGGCTGTCCTGATGGTCGGTGACCGACTCCCAGCCGCCAGTAATGTCGGCGTGATTATCTTCAAAGATAGACTCCAGTGATTCCGGAACCCAATCCATATCCAGCATCTCATCATGTTCCATCTTTCGATCCCCTGTGGTTATTCTTTAAGCTTCAGGCTCTAAAGTAGCCCCGGAGCGATGGCGTTTCTGTTGCTCGGTTGTAAGCTTTTTCTTACAGAGCGTGACTGATAAGTGCGGTTATGCAATGCAGGATATTGTCCATGTCGCAGGGAGGTGGCGAATGAATGATCTGGATTGGAATCAGGTATTAACCCATCTTTATCAGCTGGGTATTGCCTTTGTTCTCGCACTGCCAGTGGCGTGGAACCGTGAACAAATGGCCCGGGGGGCGGGGCTGAGAACCTTCCCGTTGGTCTCTATTGCGGCCTGTGGATACATGCTGGTCGGGATGCAGGTCTATACCGGCTCGGATGCGGAAGCGCGGGTGATGTATGGACTGATCACAGGGATGGGCTTTATCGGTGGTGGTGCGATCCTGAAAAACGGGGGCAATGTCAGCGGTACCGCTACGGCGGCGAGTTTGTGGAACACCGGCGCCATCGGCATCTCGGTGGCCTATAGCCGCTACGAAATCGCGCTGGTGTTGTCGATCATCAACTTCCTGATCCTGCAGTTTTCGCGCTCCTTTAAAAGAGAGGAGGAGGAAAGTTGACTCCCCCGTCAGGCGGGGGAGTCAGGTGTTTACCGTGAAATCAGGGCGAGTTCGGCGTCCTGCTCCAGCACGGCCCACCAGCGTTGGCCATGGTCGGAGTCAAAACCGACAAGGGGGCTGCCATCACAGAGCGACTCCCGCACGGGGGGCGTGGACAGGAAGCTACTGTCAAAGGGTTGCTCCACCACGCAGCCTTCAGGAGTCACTGCCTCCCAGCCCGCTGAAGTCATGATGCCCAGCGTGGCTGATGCCGTATCAAGGTTGTCTGATGCATCAAATGTCAGGGCATAACGGTCCGAAATGGCGGTGGCGAGATCCCAGTCCTTGCTGGCACTGTCCGGTAGGGAGTGCGCGGTTTTGGCGCTTCCGTCGGGCTGGCTGCCGGGCAGACCTGCATCCGCTTCGATGTCCTTGACGGCCCCGTAGGCACTGGAATAGGTGCCTGTCTGGTTCTGGGTGCCGCTGATAATCAGGATATCGCTAAGCGTACTGCCATCGCTGGCCAGCCAGCTCATGGCCACATCTTCCTTCAGATCCATGGTGGTTTCGGGAATGTCGAGCACATTGCTGTCGCCACCATTGGGTACCACCCGGTTTTCCGCGTTGAGATTGGGTGTCCAGGGCTGGTTGTACTGAAACAGGAACTGGTATGACAGTCGCATCAGGTCTTCAACGGATTGCGCGCGGCTGAATCCCGGGGTCAGTTCCATGTCTCGGGTGCGGCTCTCGAGGCGGTTGAAGGTGTTGTTGGTGCCGGCCACCATACGGGCGATGCTGCCATCTTCGCCCTGGCAGTCATTGCTGATGTACTGGCTATCCAGATACATCACCGGGCGTGTGCCCTCGGGGATGGAGTTGGGGTAAACCACTCGCTCGCAGCGGTTGGTGGTACGGGAGAAACGGTCCAGTAGTTTCCAGTCGGGCTCGGCCAGTTCCTTTACGCCGTCCTCATTGCTCTTGATGGTGTGTTCGGTGAACCACGATTCGTAGTCAACACGAGGGCCACTGAAAGTCAGTACTGAGGCATTCGCGTCGTAGGCAGTAGAGCCATTGCTCATGGTGTTCATTTTTTGCTGGATGATCCGTTGCACCAGCTCCCTCTCGCCATAGCGGAATTCATACCCCTTGTAGGATGCATTGCCGGAAGCAATCTGGGTGTACTGGGGAATCCGGTAATTACCTTCTTCTTCGGTCCACGATGTTGGATCAACATAGATGGGTGCGGTAATCACGGAGCGCTGGTACATGTGTTCGTGACCCTGCACCCAGATGATGTCGTTACGGGCAAAAAACGCGCGGATGTCATCCCACTGGTTCAGCAACAAATCGTCACCGGTGGTGCCTTCAACGATCATTTCCCGGGTTTCACCGTACTTGGCGCCAATCAGGCCGTCGTGGCTGGCGATGACAATGTGTTCGACCTCGTCGCGGTGAGTGTTGACCGCGTCCTTGATCCACTGGAAGGCGATGGGCAGGTTGTAGTACTTGAGGAGAATGATCAGCACGTTTTCGCGGACCACGTAGTAATTCAGGTATTGGGCGCCAGCCATGTGAACGGCATCGTCCGGAATGTAGTGCTTCATGTTTTCGATCCATTCGACCGAATAGGCGTAGCTGTCCTCGTGGTTCCCCATGAGTGGCAGGAACTCAATGCCTGCCTCCCGGTAGCCCTCGGCAATTGACGTCCACTGCTCGAACTCCCCGGTGGTGCCGTGATCGGTCAGGTCGCCCACGGGAATCACGATGTTGACCCCCAGAGCTTGTTCCTTGTCCAGTACAGCCTTCATCGGATGCATGGCCACATTGTCGCCGCCTCCCTGGGTATCAGGGAGTATCCCAATCTTTACGGTTTCAGTGGTGCTTGAGGTGCTGTCTTTTTCCGTGGTGGTGTCGCCATTGTCTGACGAAGAATCCTCGCCGCAGCCGCTCAGTATCAATGCCGCAGCCAGTGCTGCGAGGCCCGAATTCAGTAATTTCACGATCGTATCCCCAGTGGTTGATGATTGCTCCCAGGGGAGTGTGGCGGGGGATTGTGTTGGCGAGTTAACGCTCTCGTGAATGTTATTTGAACGATCGTACTGAACGAAAATCAGTGCTGTGACAGAAGGGCCTGGCGGACGCAGTGCAAAACGCCCGTGGGCCAATCGTCGGCCAGGTATTCGCGCAGTTGCCGGTAGCTGAAGGTGTCTTCCGCAAGATTTGGCTGGCTGAGCAGGGCGTCCTGAATGATGCCGATTTCCACGTCGCTGATACCCAGGGCCTGTTCCAGACTGAGTTGGTTACCGACCACCAACTGGCTGAGCTCCCGGTAAACGGTTTGCTCGTTGACACCCTGTTGGCGGGCAATGTCGGCAGGGCGCATATTGGCCAGGGCCAGGGCGAGGATATCGTTGCTGTCCGGGCCGGCGGTTTCAGCCACCCCGGTGGGGGCGTCGCTGTCGTTGAGGACCGCCAGGAATTCGTCGCCATAGCGTTCCAGCTTGCGATCCCCGACGCCGCTGACAGCGGCCATTTCCTGCCGGTTGCGTGGGCGGATGGCGAGCATGTCCATCAGGGTTGCATCGTGGAAGACCACATAGGGCGGTACGCCTTCTTCCTCTGCCAACCGTTTGCGGCAGGCCCGCAGGGCTTCCCACAGGGTGCGGTCGGCGTCGGCGATATGGGCCTGGCTTTTGCGGGTGGTGGCTTTCTTTGCTCTGGCTAGCTCCTTGCGCAGGAGCAAGGGCTGTTCGCCACGCAGATAAGGGCGGCAGGTTTCGGTGAGCTTGAGGGCGCCGTAGCCGTTCATGTCCACACTGAGCAGGCCGCGGGCAACCAGCTGGCGGTAGATGCTTTTCCACTGGCTGGCACTGAATTCACTGCCGATATTCCAGGTGGAGACATGGTCATGACCGGCACTGGCAACCTTGTCGCTGCGATTGCCGGTGAGCACATCCACCAGGTGGCTGACGCCAAAGCGCTGGCCGGTCCGAAAGACACAGCTGAGGGCTTTCTGGGCGGCAACGCTGGCATCAAAGGTTTCCGGAGGGTTCAGGCAGGTGTCACAGTTGCCGCAGGGGGCGTCCAGGGTTTCATCGAAATAATGCAGCAGGGCCTGGCGCCGGCAGTGTGTTACTTCACAGAGCCCAAGCATGGCTTCAAGGCGCTGGTTCTCGTTGCGCTTGTGTTGCTCGCTACCGCTGCTCTGGGCCAGCATCTGCTTGAGTTTGATGGCATCTTCCAGCCCATAGGCCATCCAGGCAGTGGCCGGTTCACCGTCGCGGCCGGCCCGGCCCGTTTCCTGATAGTAGGACTCGATGCTTTTGGGCAGATCCAGGTGGGCGACGAAGCGGACATCCGGTTTGTCGATGCCCATGCCGAAGGCGATGGTGGCTACCATGACGATACCGTCTTCGCGCAGGAATCGCTGCTGGTGGGTTTCTCTTACCTGGGGAGCGAGCCCGGCATGGTAGGGCAGGGCACGGATACCCTGCTGGCACAGCCAGTCGGCCACGGTTTCCACCTTGTTGCGCGACAGGCAGTAGACAATGCCTGCATCGCTGCTGTGTTCCGTGCGGATAAAGCGCAGTAGCTGGTTACGGGCGCCGTCCTTGCGTTCAATGCGGTACTGGATGTTGGGGCGGTCGAAACTGGAAACAAAGTGCCGCGCCTGGCTAAGGTCCAGCCGCTCGGCGATCTCTGTCCGGGTGCGCTGGTCTGCCGTGGCGGTGAGCGCAATACGCGGCACGGTGGGGAATTCCCGGTGCAGTAGCGACAGTTGCAGATAGTCGTTACGGAAGTCGTGCCCCCACTGGGATACACAGTGGGCTTCGTCGATGGCGAACAGGGCGATATCTGCCTGCTGCAACAGCGACAGGGTGCGTGGCTGTATCAGGCGCTCTGGCGCAATGTAGAGCATGTCCAGCTCGCCATTGAGCAAGGCGTCTTCCAATGCCCTTACCTGCTCGAAATTCAGGGTGGAGTTGAGAAACCCCGCCTTGACGCCCAGCGCCTTGAGGGCGTCCACCTGATCTTGCATCAGGGCGATCAGTGGGCTGATCACCACGCCGGTGCCGTGCCGCACCAGGGCAGGAATCTGGTAACAGAGGGATTTACCGCCGCCGGTGGGCATCAGTACCAGGGCGTCGTCGCCGTTCACAAGGGTGTCGATGATGGCCTGCTGCTCACCGCGGAACTGGTGATAGCCGAACACATGCTGGAGGACGGAGTGGGCATCGGATTGCATGGCGGGAGTATACCTGTCGGGGGCGAAACCTGACATCTTCCAGACGCCTGAATGTGCTAGGTTCCGGGGCTGAATTAACGGATTTTTGAGTCAGTCATGAAAGATATCTTTCGTCAGTTTTTGCTCCTGGGTCTGGTCAGCTTTGGAGGGCCTGCCGCTCATGTGGGCTATTTTCACCGCCGTTTCGTGGAAGAGCTGAAATGGCTGGATGACGCTGAGTTCGCCCGTTTGCTGGCCTTGACCCAGTTTCTCCCCGGCCCGGCATCCAGCCAGCTGGGCTTCGCGATTGGCCGTCTGCGAGGCGGTGTGGCGGGGGCCTTTACCGCCTTTGTGGCCTTCACGCTGCCCTCGTTTGTGCTGATGGCCTTGCTGGGTATCTATGCCCACCGGTTACCGGATGCGTTGCAAGGTGGGGCCATCACTGGACTGAAATGGTTGGCGGTGATCGTGGTGGCCGATGCGGTGTGGAACATGAGCAAGCGTTTTTGCACCGGCCGCCTGACCCGCGTCCTGGCCGTGGCGGTAGCGGGTTTGCTGATTATCGGGTCGTCACTTTATGGGCAGATTGTCGCGTTGATCGTTGCGGCCGGGTTGGGTTGGCGCTGGTTAAGACCGGGCACCGTTGCTCCAGCCGAAGGTCAGCCTGTGATTCGGCGCTTTCCGTTGCTGATATTGGCGTTGCTCGCGGGAGTTGCCGTGTTGGCTGGCGGCCGGTTACTGGGACTGTGGAATGATTTCTTCACGGCCGGGGCTCTGGTGTTTGGTGGCGGGCATGTGGTGCTGCCGTTGCTGCAGGAATTGGTGGGGCCACAGCTCAGCCCGGATGCGTTCCTGACCGGCTATGCGGCGGCTCAGGCGGTGCCGGGGCCCATGTTCTCCCTGGCGTCGTATCTGGGGGCGGTGCTGTTGCCGTCGAGCCCCTGGTTGGGGGCGCTGGTTGCCACCCTGGCTATTTTCCTCCCCGGCTTTCTGTTGGTGCTCGGTTTGATGGACGCCTGGCAATGGCTGTCCTCTCGCCCGGCGCTGGCCGGTGCCGTAGCGGGTATCAATGCGGCGGTGGTGGGGTTGCTGCTGGCGGCCCTGTATCAGCCGGTGTTTGTGTCTGCAGTGCAGGGGTTCTGGGATTTGCTGGTGGTGGTGGCTGGCTTCTGGCTGCTGCGCAGTGGCAAGGTGCCGTTGTGGGGGATGGTGCTGGGGATGACGGGGCTTGGCGTCGTGGCGGGGGCGCTGTGAAGAGCAGTTTAAAGTTCAACTCATCCCCAGCCCGACTACCGGCCTTGCCTGAAGAGCGGAATAATGGTTCACTTCTTTAAAGAAGTGAATGTGGATTCCGATCATGGCTTACCGGGAAACCGATACTGTCCGTGCCCGCAAGGCGGCGCAGCGCGCGCATTTACTGCGTTGCGCGGAGTCGTTGGTACGGGACGGCGGCTTTGCCAACCTGACCATGCAGACCCTTGCCGGCGAGGCGAAGGTGGGCGTGGGTACGCTGTATCGTTATTTTGACAACAAGTCGGTGCTGGCGGCGGAAGTGTTTCGCTGTGCTACCGAGCGGGAGGTGGCTGCCGTGGCTGAGGCCATGGACCACGATGGACCGTTTGCCCAGCGGCTCAGCCACGTGTTGCGGGTGTTTGTCAGCCGTGCCGAGTCGGCTCCCCGACTGGCCTGGTCCCTGATTGCCGAGCCGGTAGATCCGGCAGTCGACGCGGAGCGTCTGCTCTACCGTCGTCGTTATGCCGAGCTCTACCAGCAGTTCCTGGCAGAGGGGGTGGACAGCGGTGTGCTGCCGGCGCAGGACACGGCCATCAGCGCCGCGGCCATGGTTGGAGCCATTGCCGAAGCCTTGGTCGGTCCCTTGTCTGAACCTTTGCCCCGGTCTGACCTGGCGGCATCCCTGACCCAATTTTGTCTCCGTGCGGTGGGCATGTCCCCGGCGCACCCGATCATGCCGCAGTCCAGTTCTTCGGGAGAGAACCCATGAATGCCAAACATGCTAACCTGAACGCAGACCCTCTGGCCCAGACCCATGAGGTCTTTAACCAGGCCCGGGCGCTGGAAGATTACAACGCCTATGACAGCGATACCGCCTTGCGTGAGGCGGTGCAGCGCCATGGTGCCGGTTGGGCGGAAGATGCCCTGTCGGCCCACGGGGCGAAAACCGGTAGTGCGGAAGTGATTGAATGGGGCTTTCTGGCCAACGAGCACAAGCCGCAGTTTTTCTCCCATGACCGTCAGGGATACCGGGTGGACTACGTGAAATACCACGAGTCTTACCATCGGCTGATGGCTCTGGGGCTTGAGTCAGGTATTCATTCTGCGCCGTGGCGCGATCCCAAACCCGGAGCCCATGTGGCCCGTGCGGCGCAAAGCTACCTGCAAGCCCAGGCGGAGGCCGGCCATGGCTGTCCACTGACCATGACGTTTGCGGCAGTCCCTTCTATCCATCTGACGCCATCACTGGCGAAGGAATGGCTGCCCAAGATTCTCAACAATGCCTATGACCCGCGTAATGTGCCGCACACAGAAAAACAGGCATTGACCATCGGCATGGGCATGACCGAGAAGCAGGGCGGCTCTGATGTGCGCGCCAACACCACCCATGCCTTGCCCATTGGGGCGGAAGGCCCGGGTGAGGCCTATGAGCTGGTGGGCCACAAGTGGTTCACCTCGGCGCCCATGTGCGATGCCTTTCTGGTGTTGGGGCAGACGGCCAACGGCTTGAGCTGTTTTCTGGTGCCGCGCTGGCGCCCGGATGGCAGCAAGAACCCCATCCAGGTGCAGCGCCTCAAGAACAAGATGGGTAATGTCTCCAATGCGTCCTCGGAAATCGAGTTGCGGGGGGCGCTGGGCTGGATGGTCGGCGAAGAAGGGCGCGGCGTGCCCGCCATCATCGAGATGGTGGCGATGACCCGTTTCGATTGCATGATTGGCTCCGCGTCGGGCCAGCGCCAGGCGGTTGCCCAGGCGGTGAACCATGCCATGGGCCGGGCAGCCTTTGGCAAGACACTGATTGACCAGCCGCTGATGCGCAATGTGCTCGCCGATCTGCAACTGGAAGTGGAAGGGTCGCTGGCCATTGCCATGCGCATGGGAGAAGCGCTGGACCAGTCCTCACTGGACCCGTCGAATACTCATGAAAAGCTGCTGCTGCGTCTGGGGCTGCCCGCGGGCAAGTACTGGATCTGCAAGCGCACCCCGTTTCATGCCTACGAGGCAATGGAATGCCTGGGGGGTAACGGTGTCACCGAAGATTTCATCATGGCGCGGCTGTACCGGGAGGCGCCCATCAATGCCATCTGGGAAGGCTCCGGCAATGTGCAGGCACTGGATATGCTGCGTGCCCTGGCCAAAACCCCGGCGGTGCTGGAAACCTGGTTTGCCGAACTGGCCAAAACCGCAGGCAGCGATGCCCGGCTGGACAAGGCGGTGAACAGCGTGAAGCAGGAATTCGCCGATATGGATCAGGCGGAGTACCGCGCCCGCGATATCGTCGACCGCTTGTCCCTGACCATGCAGGCCAGCCAACTGGTCGCCGCCGGTAACCAGGCCGTCGCCGAAGCGTTCATCGCCTCACGCCTCGGGTCACACGGTGACCGCAACTATGGCACCTTGCCGCGGGGGCTGGATCTGGGGGAGATATTGGCGCGGGCGAACCCGTGGGAAAGCAATTAATAGTGAACAATGAATAATTAATAGCTGCGCGAGCAGCGACTGTCGTCATACCAAGCGATGAGGCCGCGCCCAAACACTGGGCGCGGCCTCATGCGTTTCAAAACACGAAAACCCGTCTCGCGACGTTATTAATTATTAACTATTCATTATTAATTAAAGCTTCAGTTTCCCCGCAATCTCAAACCACATGGCCCTGAATGCCTGGGCACTGGGAGTGTAGGGGGCGAATTCGCCTACCGGGGCGCGGTGGTCGCCCATTTGTTCGACATGGGTGGAGTAGGGGATCCAGGTCTTGAGGCCGCCTTTCATGACTTTCGGGCGTTTGACCAGCATCTCTACGTGCAGGTCGCGGTGGCGGTCGACCATGTTGAAGAAGGGCACGACGGTAAGGTGCTTGTAGTCCTTGCTGTCGATCCAGTCGAGTACCTGCTGGAAGGCCCGCACTGACAGGTGGGTCGGGATTACCGGTACGAACAGGTAGTCCACCGCCGCAAAGATGCTTTCGGCTACCGGGCTGAGTGTCGGCGGGCAATCCAGGATTACCAGCTCGTAGCTTTCGCCCAGCGGGGCGATCAGCTGTTTAAGCCGGGTCTTGGCGCCACCGTTTTCGGTGAGCTTGATATCCGCATTGCGCATGGACAGGTCGGCGGGGATGGCATCCAGGTTGGCCCAGCGGGTTTCCCGCTTGAGCCGGCCAATAGGCTGCTTGCCCTTGATCAGGTTGCCAGCCTTGTAGCCATCGCCATCATCTACCCCCAGATAGAAGCTCGCGGCGCCTTGCGGGTCCAGATCCCAAAGCAGGGTGCGGTGTTTCCAGCGGGCGGCATGCCAGGCCACGTTCACGGCCGAGGCGGTTTTCCCCACACCCCCTTTCAGGTTGTAAAAGGCGATGGTTTGCATGGCGTTCCATTCCTGTCCAGAGAAAGGTCAATTATAGCCTTGCCAGCGGCGAATGCTGGGCCAATACGCCTGCCGCTATCCTTATGGCTGGGCTCAGGCTAGCATGAACTGACACACAGGCCCATGTTGGCTCCAGTGCAGGCCTGCCGTATTGGGCCGGAAACTTGTGATCCGGGGGCGGTGGCGCTTTAATAGCCCACCAGCAAGCCCAATGATGGGTGCCAGCCACAGACATCAGGACGCAGGATAACAGGGTGAGTGCCTCAAAACGCTACCAGGTCTTTATCAGTGCCACCTACCCCGATATGCAGGGGGCCAGGCAGGCATTGATGTTGCCCATGATCGAGCACGGCATGATTCCGACCGGGCTGGACAGCGCGGCGGCCGATGGTAATACCCTGCTGCCGGTGATCCAGAAACTGATCGAGACCAGCGATTACTTCATTCTGGTGGTGGGCGGTCGTTATGGGCACTTGTCGCCGATGGGGCTGAGTGAGATTCACCGTGAATACATTTTTGCGGCCACCAAGCGCAAGCCCATCGTTGCTTTTATTCATGACAACCCGGACATGCTGGAAGCGGACCAGCGTGAAGCGACCCGTGATGGTCAGGTGCGCCGTGATGATTTCGTCCGCCTGCTGGAAGAAAAAGTCCCCAGTTTCCGCTGGACCACCGAAGCGAATCTGGCTGAGCTGGCTCACAAGGTGATCCCCAACCTGATGCGTGAGCATCGTACACCCGGCTGGGTGCGAGCGGATCAGACCGGACTTGGCGGCGGGGCAGAAGCCGAGTCGCTAAAAGCGCGTATCAGTGAGCTGGAAAAAGAACGGGAAGAGTCTCTGGCTCAATCTCGCCCGGCGCTCAAGACGTTGGCCCGGGGCGGCGACCAGGTGGCGCTGGACTACTCTTGTAATGTGTACGAAGGTGGTGATTGCAAACTGGCCATGGTCACCACCCGGATCAGCTGGGATCAGGCGTTTTCCTGTGTGGCGCCACTGATGCTGAACCCTGCCTCTGAGCCTGTCATGCAGAAGGCACTCGAAGATTTCATCGTGCGCAAGGCGCTTGCCGACGTGCAGACGGATTTCCCCCGCGCCCATGCTGTGCGCAACGTGGTGCTCGCCGCCCACTCCTTCAACCAGCTCAAGATCCACCTGCGCGCCCTGGGGCTCATCAGCAAAGCCCAGGAAACCGATAACCGAGGCCTGCCTCTATGGCAATTGACGGCCCATGGCGACAATACGATGAGTCAGGTGATGGCGGTTAAGCGCAGCGTCAAACTGTAGTTAACAGTTAACAGCGTACCTGACGCTTCTATCCTTCAAACGCAAGAGGCCGCGTCCAGCAGTTGGACGCGGCCTCTTGCGTTGCAAACAGCACGGGCATAGCCCGCGCGCTGTTCACTATTCATTGTTAACTGTTCACTTCCCCAACTTCGCCTTCACGAACGCAACCACCTCATCCGCTGCCACATCGGTATTCTCCGCATCCCCACGGCCCTTGTATTCCAGCACGCCATTGTCCATGCCGCGTTCAGCGATGACGATCCGGTGGGGGATGCCGAGCAGTTCGGTGTCGGCCAGCTTGACGCCCAGACGCTCTTTTTCGCGGTCGTCAAACAGGACCTCAATACCGGCGGCGCTGAGTTCGCTATACAGCTGCTCGGCCAGTTCACGTTCGCGGGGGCTCTTCTTGATGTTCACGGGCACCAGGGCAACCTGGAACGGGGCGATGGCTTCCGGCCAGATGATGCCGCGGTCGTCGTGGTTCTGCTCGATGGCTGCTGCCACTACCCGGGTGACCCCGATGCCGTAGCAGCCCATGGGCATGATGACCGATTTGCCGTTTTCGTCGAGCACTTTGGCGCCCAGAGCTTCCGAGTACTTGGTGCCGAGCTGGAAGATGTGGCCCACTTCGATGCCGCGCTTGATGGTCAGTGACCCTTTGCCATCCGGGCTGGGATCCCCTTCGACCACGTTACGCAGATCGGCCACTTCCGGCAGCGCCACGTCGCGTTCCCAGTTGATGTTGAAGAAATGTTGGCCGTCTTCGTTGGCGCCGGCGCCGAAGTCGCTCATTACCGCGACACTGCGGTCAGCAATCGCCTTGATGGGCAGGTTGACGGGACCGAGGGAGCCAGGGCCTGCACCGATGGCCTTGCGGATGTCGTCTTCGCTGGCGAATTCCAGCGGCGAGGCAACAGCATCCAGCTTTTCTGCCTTGATATCGTTCAGTTCGTGATCGCCACGCACCAGTAGCGCCACCAGGGTACCTTCTTCGGCGCCCTTGACGACCAGAGTCTTGATGGTCTTCTCGATGGCCAGATCAAACTGCTGTACCAGGTCGTCAATGGTCTTGGCGTTGGGGGTATCGACCTTTTCCATGGCCGCGCCGGGGGCGGGCCGCTCGGTGGCGGGGGCCAGAGCTTCGGCCAGTTCCACGTTGGCGGCGAAATCGGAGCTGTCGGAAAACGCAATGTCGTCTTCGCCGGACTCTGCCAGCACATGGAATTCATGGCTGGCCGCCCCCCCGATGGCACCGGTGTCGGCTTCTACCGGACGGTAATCCAGACCCAGACGGTCAAAAATGGCGCAGTAGGCCTGGTGCATGATCTGGTAGGTCTCAGCCAGGGAATCCATATCGGTGTGGAAAGAGTAGGCGTCTTTCATGATGAATTCCCGCGAGCGCATGATGCCGAAGCGGGGACGAATCTCATCGCGGAACTTGGTCTGGATCTGATAGAAGTTGGCCGGCAGCTGCTTGTAGCTGTGAATCTCGTTGCGGACCATGTCGGTAATCACTTCCTCATGGGTGGGGCCCAAGCAGAAAGGATTGTCATGCCGGTCGGTGATGCGCAGCAGCTCGGGGCCGTAGGCCGGCGCCCGCCCGGACTCTTCCCACAGGTCCATGGGCTGAACCACGGGCATCAGCACTTCCTGGGCACCCGCCTTGTCCATTTCCTCGCGGACGATCTGTTCCACCTTGCGCAGCACCCTCAGCCCGCTGGGCAGCCAGGTGTAAAGGCCGGAAGCCAGCTTGCGCACCAGACCGGCACGCAGCATCAGCTGATGGCTGATGACGACGGCATCAGAGGGGGTTTCCTTGACGGTGGCGAGCAGGTATTGGGAGGTGCGCATAGGGGTCTTTGTATCAGTATTTATAAGGGAACGCCGATTCTAGGGATAAAGCGCCAGTGACTCCAGTCTTGGCATTTGCATTCGAGGTTGTCTAGAATCGAGTTCAGAATAAAGTATCAGCAATAACCATAATCCAGGGTACATGGGGGAAGGAATGAACCGTCTCAAGACGTGGGCGTCAGGATGCGCCCTTGGGGTTGCTTTGTGTTCAGGGGCCCAGGCAGAACTCGTTGATTCTGTTCGGGTTGGCGATTTCGCCTACATGATCTCGGCTTCCCATCTTTATGTTTACAACTCGACCAGTGGTGGCTCCACTGCCATTGAACTTGAGATGGAGCCCATTGCGGTAGATGCAGTAGCCGATGGCGTTTTCGTCGCATACCAAGGCAAGGTGGAAAAACGAGACTTGAATGGTGACATCATGATTGATGCCACCGGGCGGATCGAACGTAACCTGAATTTGGCCACGGATATTGCTGTGCAGGGTTCGACTCTGTATGCGAGCTTCAATGACGGCACCTCAGTCTACGCTTTGAGTACTACGGACCTCAGTGCGGTCGGTGGGGCAGCCCCTCTTACGCTTACTGACCCTATGCGTAAAATTCGGGCTTATCCATCAAGTGGCGCAATACAGGCTCTTTACAGCCCGGGCGGCAGCGATTTGTTGCGACTCGCTTTTCCCGTTTCCTTGTCGGCGGATAATGAAGCAGAGGTAGAGCTGTTTGCGCTTCCACCGGGGCAGGAAAGCTATGTTGGGCAACCGGAAGATATTTTCCTGCTGGAAGGTGGCACTGGAGACATGCTGCTGATGGATAACGGGACAGAGTGGACTGTGGCCGGCGGCTACAATGGTTGGATTGCCGGAGTCGGCTTCCGTTTTCTGGATCAGGCCGAGGATGACAACTGGTCTGTAGTGCGTGACAAAATTATTGCCTGTGAGCCTGTCGACCAGCAAACCTGGGGCTCTGATCTGATCCACTATGATACTGCGCGGGCGTTTGACAGTCGCTACAAGGCGGGTACTCCTGAAGAACTGTATGAAGTTGTGCATCTTTGGGGAAGCGGTGCAGACCCAGATTCACACCTGTTTCGTGAGAGTGCGCCAGGTGTACTTCAGGTGGATGCGTCTACTCGAAGTGAAGGGCTGGATTTCGATGATGGAAAAGTACCTTATTCCGTAGACGCCAATGCGGGTTTGTCTGACTACCAGTTGCAAAATGGACTTTCCCCCCGACATGTGGCGTTAAGTGACGATAATTCCCACGCTTATGTGCTGCATCAGGGTAACGAGCGATGTCAATCCATGGTGCGGGTTTATAACTTGGGTACGCAAAGCTGGGAGTCAACGATTCCTCTGCGTTGGCGGGCAGATGCGTTGGCCACGTTGGGTGGGGCGACACCGGGCACTAGTGATGACTGGCTGGCGGTGGTGTATGAGTCAGCCTACGATGTTTATGGTAGCAGTGACGTTTACGCATCTTTTATTGACGTAAATGCGCCCAGCCCTGTTGAGGATCCCGCTCGGGACTTCGCAGATTATGGCGCCTATCATTTTAATCTGGGTACCGTTGAAGGTAGCCGCCATGCGGTGCTGTTTCAGGTGGAGGTCAGTTCTTTTCCTGACTACAGCCTGATCACTGGGTTGGGGCCGGATGGTGGATTTGATCAGTACACTCATTGTGACAGCGAGTCAGGTTGCTCCCCCTTCAGTGTGATTGATGGTTGGGATGCCAGAGCGGTGCTTGGCGAAACGGCTACGCTAGCCTTGAAGGCTGAAGAAGATCTCAGCCTGCTCAATTTCTCCGAGAGTGAGACCATGTTTTCGTTCTCTGCTCCGCATGACAACGGAAGATTGGATAAGGCTTTTGAGATTGTTGAGGCGCCATTGGTGGCTTCCCGCTCCCAGACGTTTATTGCCATGAATATGGAGCAAGACAGCATTGCCTTGTTTGATACTACCGGTCAGGCGTATTCAGAGGGGCGTGCCCAGGACTTTCTCCCTTCCCTGGTGGAAGCGGGAGTATGGTCAGAGACCGCTCAGGGAGGGGCAGGGCTTCCAGCATTCTATAATCTGAGTGGTGGCGATGTAGCGGGGTCGGTGGCGTCAACAATCCAGAACTGGCACCTCACTTTGGGCGCAGATGGGCACGCGACGTTTGAGCCTGCAGGTGAAGGGACTCTGGCAGGTTTCCCGCTGCGAGTTGATGTAGTGGATCCTGCCACTGATTCGCTTTTGCTAACGACGGTTTATCAGGGTCAGTACCGGTTCACTCCGATTGATAAAGACATCACCAATGCGCCGGGTTTTGTGCCCGATGCAGCAGCAGGAGGTGGTGATTCGGGTGATGATGAACCCGACTCGGAAGGGGGCTCCAGTTCGGGTGGTGGTAACAGCTCTGCGGTATCAGGCAGCGGCTTTAGCAGTGGCGGTGGCGGAGGGGGAGCAATGGGCTCGCTCCTGGGGGTGTTGCTCCTGATTGCGCTGCGCAGACGCACGACCACAACACACTAATTTTAGGGCCCTGCGGGGCCCTTTTTGGGAGAGTCTGAATGTTGAATGCTGAACAGGTGCAGGCGGTGATTTACGAAGGGTTGCCTGCGGCCTCGGAAGAAGGGCTGGTAGTGGAGTCCATTGGGGATCGTCGGGCGCGGGTGCGTAGCCCGTTCCGGCCTTCCGCCCTGCGCCCCGGTGGCACCCTTTCCGGTCCGACCATGATGGGGCTGGCGGATGCTGCCATGTATGCTGCGGTGCTTGGTGCATTGGGACGAGTGGAAATGGCGGTGACCCAGAATCTCAATATCAACTTCCTCTCTCGCCCGGCGCAGAAAGACCTGATAGCGGAGGCGGTAATCCTGCGACTGGGGCGTCGTTCGGCGGTGCTGGAAGTGCAGCTGTTCAGCGAAGGCAGCGATGAGATGGTCGCCCACGTTACCGGGACCTACGCCTTGCCGGCTTAATGCTGACGGTTATCAGCTATCAGTTATGAGCTACAAGCTACAAGCTTCAACACGAGGTGATGCCCGAGCTACACGAATCCCTATTCACTCCGCGCTGCACTGCATCACGAGGAAAGTCTGGGGATTAAGCCAAACAGAAAAAGGAACCATTCCAACCAGGCCCGTCCAATTGGTAGCTGGTAGCTGGTAGCTGGTAGCTGGTAGCTGGTAGCTTGCCCTTCTAGCGCAGTTCCTTCTCCCAGATAATATCCAGGCTGTTTGCCTCCGAGCTGGAACGCGCCTCCAGGTGCAGGCTGCGGGTCAGGGTGTAGCGCAGCATGACAGTGGACACCGCATCAAACAGGCCGATGGCATAGGTTAGATAGAGCCGGTCTGATAGCTGTTTTCCCAGCATCAGGGAGGCATCGTCGGTTTCCCAGTCGCTGCCAACACTGATGTCATCCACACCGATCTTGTCGCCAATCTTTTCTGTGACGCCGCTGCCTTTTTCCAGTCCGTAAAGTGCCAGAGCCTGAGCAATGCGGCTGGCGTCGCTTTTGGACCCGCTTTCCAGTGGCCGGCCGGTGAGCAGGTAGGACATGATCTGGCTCTGTTCCATACCAGGGTCCGAAAACAGGCTGGCTTCCGGCTCTTGCAGGGTGCCGCCCAATTGCACTCCTACGGTGATCGCTTCGCTGGGCACCTTGCGGATCGCGCGGATATCCAGCCCGGGGTTATCCGGCGCGCCCTGGAAAATCAGCCGGCCATCACTGATCGCCAGATTCTGGCCGTAGGCCCGGTAGCGGCCTTCGCGAACGACCAGCTCTCCGTTCAGCTGAGGGGGGCGTTGGGGTTTCTGTTCAATCGCCAGCGTGCCGCCCAGAGTGGCATCCAGACCGAATCCCTTGAAGTACACCTGGTCGCCCAATGTCACGGTGACATTCAGAGAGAGGGGCAGGCTGCCGTTGTCTTCGCCTTGCTGATGCACCAGCACCTGGTCACGGCTGACGGTGATGGCATTCTCCGGCAGTTCCACCGGGCGGATGTCTGCCTCCGGGATGACCAGGCTTCCGGTCAGTGCCAGACCTTCGAGGTTGCCCTGTAATTGCAGATCGGGGCTGAGAAGAACGCGGGCATCGGGTCGGTTGGCCACCAGCAGGTTCTGGCCACGAACCGTGAGGGACAACGACAGGGGCCAGGGATGTGGTTGGATACTGCCTGACAAGGTGGCCTTGCCGTCTCCCATGGTGGCCTGACCATTGACGGCGATGTCTCCGTCGGGGGAACCCGACAGCACCAGTGAGACATCACTGATGGCGGTGCCCAGTGCCGGCACCAGCGCCTGCCCGTTCTGGAGCTCAATCTGGCCATTCATGTGCGGTGCGCGCAGGGTCCCGGCGAGGCCGACATCGGCCCGGAGAGTGCCCTCGATATCGCGCAGGTCGGCGGTAAACAACTCGATAATGCCCAGCGAGTGGAGCGTCAGGTTAACGTTCCCGCCAAGAGGTGAATCAGCTTGCAGGCCGTGGTGCAGGGTTGCTTTGGCCTGACCCAGGCTCGACGCCAGCTGCAGCTCACTGTCGAGTTGCCGGTTTTGTAGCTGGCTGTGTACTGACAGGGTATGGATGTCCAGGGGAGGGGGGGCATCCTGCGCATTGATGCTGATGCGGGCCTCTTGTGTTTGTGCGTGCAGCTCACCCCGAGGATTGTCGATGCTGCCCTCGATGGCGACCGTCGCCTCGAGAAGCCCTTCCACAGTGAAGTCCGGACCGGTCAGGGGGGACAGTAGTGACAGGGGGAGCGCCTGGACTGAGCCGTGTGCCTGTATGCGGTTATCCGCCTGGTGGTTACCTTGCACACACAGGGCGCTGTCGTCCTGGCGAAGGCAGAACGGCGCCAGTGACTGGCTCTCGGCTGACAGGGTCAAGGCGCTGCTTTGTTGTTGCTGCCATTGTCCCAGGGTCTCGTGGCTGATCTGGCTTTGAGTGACGTCGCCTTGCCAACCCAGTGAGCTGTCCAGCGTACCGCCAAGCCGGGTTGCCAGGGTAACGCTCTGCTGTGTGGCGCTGACGGTCAGTTGGTGCTGTTGGCGGGTGCCTGTCAGGGTCAGGGCAAGCGTTTCCAGTCGGCGTTGCTCGTCTTGCTGGATCTGATCGGCATTGAGGGTCAGCTGCTGGGGTTGTGTGCCGAGTCCCAGGTCTTTGAAGCGGGCGGTGAGGGTGCTGACGGACCATTGTTGCCAGCCGGTTTGCTGACCGTTTAGCTGGCCACTCACCCTGGGGGTCGCCAGTTCGCCACGCAGGGCGATCTGCCCGGACAGGCGGCCTTCCAGGTCCGGGTGTATCTGGCTGAGGCGTTGCAGCTTCAGTGTGCTGTCGAGCTGCCAGCCAGGCAGAAGCTTGCCTTGCAGATTGGCACTGTTGTCGCCAAAGCGGGTTGTGGCGGTCAGGGCCAGCCGCTGTTGCTGGCTGTGCACGTTGGCTTGCAGGGTCACAGGCTGCTGTCGCAGTTGCCCGCTGATCTGAAGGTGGCTGGGGGACAGCTGCCATTGGCCGTTATCGTATCGGCCCTGGCTGCTGCCATCGATCGCCAGTTGACCGGGTAGCGCCGGGGACAGGATTTCCGGATCAAGGTTGCCCTGAATCTTCAGGTCCCAGCGCAGCGGGCCGTAGAGCAGTTGCCCCTTGGCCTGCAAGGTTTGCTTGCCTTGCTTGAGCGTCAGGGTGTCCAGAGCCAGACCATCACGAATGCGAGCACCTTTCAGGTCGATGCTCACGGTCAGGTCATCGCGGATCAGACCGGTCTGAGCATCAAGCTGCAGGGTGTCGAGATTGCCCCGAGTGTGCAGGGTGCCCTCTGTCAGGGTCAGTGGTGGTGTCTGGTTCAGTGGTAGCGGCTGGGTGGGCCACTCATGGGCCAGTGCCAGCACGGGCTGGCCATCTTGCCATTGCACGGTGCCTTCGCTGTGCACGGTGGCGGGCTGCTGCAGCTGATGGACAACGTGCAAGTCATCCAGGGCGCCTTTCACTTGCAGTTGGCCGGTGGCCTGGCGGGCGGTCAGGGTATCTGACGGCGGCAGTGGCAGTGTCCAGTCGGCATTGGCATCAACCGTGATGGGGCCGGTTAGTGAGCCTTGACCACTGAGAGTGATCTGGGCGTCGGCGAGGGTGGTGGTGCTCAAGTGTGCGATCTGAAATCGCCGCCAGGCCACCAGCCGGCGGCCGTGTAGGTCACTGACCAGGGGGGTGTCGTTAACACGTACCTGGGCAACGTCCAGGGTTTCAATACGCAGCCCGAAGGGCAGGGTAAGTTGTTCTGGCAGCGTGACAGGGTCCGGTTTGTCCGTCTGTTCGGGCGCCCCGGTTGTGATCCGCAGCGACCCAAGCGTCAGATACTCCAGATCCAGCCATCCCTGGGGCAGACTGCGCGGGAGCAGGGCGAGACTGCCACGGTCCAGACGCACGTCCAGCGTGCCATTGTGATAGTGGACCCCTTCGAGCTCCACCGTGTCGAGCAGGTGTCCCTCCCAGTGATCCACGGTCAGTTCGCCGGGAATCCATTGGCCTGCCTGTTCCAGTAGCCAACGGTTGCCGGTGCTGGTGCCCAGTAACAGCCATACCGTTGTACTGAGCACCAGTAGCAGTACCAGCAGAGAACGGAGTAAAAACTGCACGGTTCGTGACATCACAGGTCTGGCCCCATGGACAGGTGGATCCGCCAGTTGCGATGCTCATCAATGGCACGCGCTACGTCCAGGCGAATGGGGCCCAGGGGGGAGCGCCAGCGTACACCGAGCCCGGCACTGTGGCGGGGCTCGAATTCATTCATGGTATTGAAGGCGTTACCGGCATCGGTGAAGGCCGCCAGGTGCCAGCGTTGGGTGATGGGGTGATCAAATTCCAGTGAACCTGTGGCCAGATGACGGCCCCCAATTACGTCGCCGTTGGCGTCGGTGGGGCCTAGGGATTCATAGGCGAAGCCTCGCACACTGGAATCGCCGCCCGCGAAGAAACGAATGGAGGCAGGCAGTTCCGTCACGTCGGTGACTTCGGTGTAGCCAAGATCGCCGCGAATCAACACTCTGCCGCCGGCAAGCGGAAACACCAGTTTTCCGCTCGGTGTGAATTGCAGGAACGATGCGGTCGAGGAAAGCCCTTCGTGGGCAAAGCGGATCTTGCCGCTGAGGCGCCAGCCGAAGGTGGGGTAAACCGGGTCATTGGCCTTGATGCGACTGAGCTGGTAGCCGGGGATGAGCAGCTCGGCCTGGTCGACCTCGTTGGCCACTTGCCAGGTTTCGCGCAGGTACTCCAGTGACACGGTACTGACCCACTTGTTGTCCAGTTCGCGGATATAGTCAGTGCCTGTGCTCCAGCGTTCATTGGTGTTGCTGTCGGTGTCTTCGTTGACATAACTGGTATGCAGATCCAGGCGCTCACGAAGCGGATCGCTAAGTGGAATCTGGTAGGTCGCCCCTGCGCCTTGCTGGACTTCAGAGAGTTCGGTTTCCGCGCGGAAACGGTGGCCGAAGCGGTTCACCCGACGGTTCTCTATACCGAGCCGGACGCGCGGGCCGGTATCGGTACTGAAGCCCAGTCCCGTCAGCAGTGACCAGCGGTTATTGTCGGTGACCGTAATGGCCAGCGGGATACGGTGCTGGTCCCGGTCGGGGGTACCTTTTTCGATGCGCACGGCACTGAAGTAACCTGCCCCAAGCATGCCTTGCTGGGTCTGCAAGACCAGCTTGCTGTCGTAGGGCTCACCTTCTTCAAATCGCACGTAGGCGCGTACCAGTTTGTCGTTCAGGCTGCTGCCGGTGAGGGAGACCTCACCAAAGTGATAGCGAGGCCCACTTTGCACTTCCAGTTGGATGGTGGCCTGACGGGCACGGGTGTCGACCGTCAGGGCGTGGCGGGTAAGGCTGCCTTCCAGGTACCCCCGGTTGATCAGGTTCTGCTGCAAAGCCTTTTTCAGCGTGGTGTACTGATCGTGTTCCAGCCGCTCGTCGAGTCGTAGCTGTGCCTGATCGACCAGTTGCTGGAATGCCGGATCGCTGGCGGCATCGCCACTGATGCGTATGTCCGCACGCTTGAGAATCACCGGCTGGCCGGTTTGTACGTCCAGGGTTGCCTGGGTGCAGTGCTCGTTCCGGGGCTCTGCGGTCAGGGTCAGCGTACTGTCGTAGTAGCCCATGGCCTGAAGTGCTTCGGTGGCGTTGGCCAGCACTTGGCGACGGATCAATCCATATTGGGCCGGGGGAGGCTGGCAAGGATAGCGTGACAGATCGATCAGGGCGCGGATATTGTCGACTACGGCCTTGTCGGCGTTGCCGGTAATACGCAGCTCTGGCTCCTCGCGGGCGGCCAACACGGTCAGCGGCAGGCAGAGCAGCAAAACGGCAATCCAGCCTGTGCGTGGCGTACGCTTCAATCGGGTGTCCCTGTCAGTCATTGCGCCACAGTGTAAGCGAAGCAAGCAGGGACGAGAACGGTCGGCAGGAGTTCTCTGTACCGGTATGCCCTAATTATCGTTGTCCGGCGTCGTCTGCTGGCCTTTTTCGCGTTGGTATTCGCTGGCGCTGGGGCGCTTTTTCAGGCGACGCTGCAGGGTGCGGCGGTGAATCCCCAGCGCGTCTGCTGCCCGGGAAATGTTGCCATCATGGGCGTCGAGCGTGCGCTGGATGTGTTCCCATTCCAGTCGCTGCAACGACGGCGGCGTTTGTGGCAGGGCGGGGGCCAGGCTGGAGGGATCGGCGGCCAGCGCCTCCAGAATGTCTCTCGGGGTCGCCGGTTTGGTCAGATAATTGTGGGCGCCCCGATGGGTGGCCGCGACGGCCGCGGCAATACTGCCGTACCCGGTTAGCAATAACACCCGGCAGCCGGGAAAGCGTTCCAGGATCGGTGCGATCAGATCCAGGCCATTGTCGGGCCCTAGGTTTTGGTCCAGCACTGCCGCATCCAGTTGGTTGAGCTGTTGCAGTACGGCCAGTGTGGCTGGGCCGTTGTGGGCCACAGTAACCTGGACGCCATGTCGGCTGAGCGCCTGGCGGGTTTGTTCGGCAAGCAGTTCGTCGTCTTCCACCAGCAGCAGGTTGGTCATGCGATGTTCTCCTGGCGAGTGCGGGGCCAGCGAATGTGCGCCTGGGTCCACTGGGCGCCAAACTCAAGACTCAGGCTGGCGCCCATCTGCTCGAGGGTGGTGGTCACCAGGATCATGCCCATACCCAGTCCTTCCCGTTCAGAATCCTGATGGGCGGGGCCATCATCGCTGATCTGTAGACCGTGGGACTGCTCATCGCCAAAACTGCTGATAATCCAGCGGCTGGCGCCGGCATCCATGGCGTTATAGCCCAGATTGCTGAGCACCCGAAACCAGCCCTCGGCGTTTGCCAGAAGCGGATCTTCCTGCAGATCCATTTCCAGTGTCAGGGTGGGGGCAAGATGGCGTAGATGCTGTCGCAGGTGTTCCAGCAGAGCACTCAATGGCTGGTTGGCAAGGGTGTGTTCGCCACTGCCGCGCTTGAGTCTGCTGGCCACTTGGCGGGCCAGTTGTTCCATTTGCTCGACCTCGCGGTGAAGGCTGTCCGGGAGAGCCGGGGAATGGCGCAGGTTGTCTGCCAGCATGACCAGGGTGCCGAGCGGTGTGTTCAGCTCATGCGCCTGGTCCGCCAATGTCGCAGCGATCTGGTACATGTGCTCCCGTCGACCGGCCAGGTCCAGGGCCTGCTCCTGTTGACGCTGTTGGTCTTGCATCAGCCTTTGAATGACTTGCCCCAGCAGGGTCAGCATCACCAGCATGGCGGTGAAGATGGCGGCCATGCCGACGCCATGAAGACCACTGAGCTGGTGGCTCAACGCATGCAATGGGGTATCGCTGGCGGGCATGTGATACCAGTTCATGGTGACCAGATAGCCGGCCAGAGCCAGTGATGCCACCGTCATGGCTCCGCGAAGAGGCAGGGTCAGGGAAGCGAGTAGCGCAGGGACCAGCAGGTAAAACGCGAGCGGATTACCCGCTCCGCCAAAATTCTGTATCAGCCCGGCGAACAGCACCGTATCCAGAGCCAGCTCAAGGGTAAGCAAGGTGCCGTGATGGCGGGGCAGCAGCCGCCAGGTGCAAAGGGTCACCAGACTCGGCAGCAGCAAGGCCGCCAACCAACCCAGTTCGGGAATGTGATAGCCACTATGCCCCAGACTTTGTAGCAAAATCAGGGCAAGGGTAATGGCCAGCACCAGCAGGCTGCGCAGCCAGATCAGGCGCAGTCGCCAGTTCAGCAATGGGGGACGGTTTGTCATGGCGTTATTGTAGAGGGAAATACGCAGGAAGGGGTGCGGCAGTTTGCCTCGTTCTGCATCATGCCGCCGACCTGATAATCAGGGTTTCAGCATTGCCCCTTCCAAAAGCTGGGCGGCGAACCGGGGCAGTTTGGGGTGCTGATGATGGCTGGCCTTGTGAAGTCGAAAGCCCGCTTGGCGAAGCGTTGCTGCGGTGTTGCGGGTGAGTTGGCAACCGCAGGCCAGGTGTTTCCAAGCGGGGTTCATGGCCCCTTGCAGGCGTTGGGTCCAACGCTTCTCGCTGCGTACGTGTTCCAGTGTCAGCAGGGTGCCGCCGGGCTTGAGTACCCGAAAGGCTTCCCGGGCGGCGGCATCCGGGTCCGGGATAGTGCAAAACACCAGGCAGGCGATGACGGTATCAAAGCTGTTGTCGCCATAGGGCAATTGCTCGGCGCCAGCGACCTGAAGGTGAAAACGTTCAGGTTGGCTGCACTGGCGTGCGGTGTCAGCCGCCAGCTCCAGCAGGGCCTCGGCGGGCTCAATGCCGTGTATTTCGCTTGCGAGATCAGAATAGAGTGGGAAGTTGGCGCCGGTGCCGACGCCCAGTTCCAGCACCTTACCATGGGCCTGGCGGATTAGGTGCTGGCGGTTCCGGTACAGTGGACGGGTGGCCCAGTCCAGCAGTACCGGGAAGACCTTGTCTTCATAGAGGGACATTAATTGCGTTCCGGAAGCACATAGTTATCCGGGTTGTTGAGCATATCCATCGTCAGTGGCTCACTAAGCACGCTGGTCAGGTTGCGGTCGGTCTTTTTGCTGAACTTGCGGCGCAGTTTTTCGAACTTGCGGAAACTGCGGAAGTTGAGCGCATAGAGCCGGACTTCCTGCAAACGCTTGTAGGAATACATCACGTCCAGTGCGTCCATGGAAAATTCCGGACGGATCTTCATGGCTTTTTCCAGATAGCTGATGGCCTCATTGAGGTCACGCTTGCGGTTCATGTAGATCAGGGCGTTGGCGTATTCGTAGTTGACGATGGGGATGTCCGGGGCCAGTTGCAGGGCGTCGGAAAAGGACTCTTCCACCGTGGTGGTGCGCGCGCCGTAGGTCATGCGACCGGTGAATTTACCCACCCTGCGCATGATGCCGGCATCCACCCCAGCACGAAATGCGTGTGCCAGTGGCTGTTCGGGCATGATTGCGACCACTTCCTCGGCGCTGTTCTTGATCTTGCCGATATAGCGGCGGGCCACAACAACGGGTACGGGCGATTCCTCGGCAATGCGGGCAATGGCGTAGGCATAACCCAGTTTCACGGAGGCGACAATCGGAGCGACCTCCGGATCATCCTCGGCTTCCGCCATCACTTCAAAATAGTCTTCTGCCCGGTTCGCCACGTCCTGCAGCATCATATATTTGATGCTCTGACGGTCGGTCAGGTAGATGGCATACATCAATTGGGAGAAGAGGGCAGGAATCTCGCCCATGGGGCCCAGTTTCAGGCCTTCTTCCCGGGCTTTCTGGAAATCACCCGAGAAAAACAGGCGCCAGACCTGCAGGCTGCGGGTCTCCAGTACCTGATAATCCCCATTCCAGTCCGTAATACCTTCCTTCATGAAGGGATACTTCTCGAAGTTCTTCTTCATGTAGGCTGCTGAGGGGTAGGGCACTTTCAGCCCCCGCATCAGGTATTCCCACTTTTCACGGATCTGCTGGTCGGTGTAGGTAAAGAAGCTTTTCTTGTAGGGAACGTCGTTCCATTTTTCCACGAAGATGCGCTCATCCACCGGGATTTCCTGCATTTGCAGTTCTTCCGGGGTGACTTCATCCATTTCGTCATCGACGTCGTCGTCGCGGGCTGCCTGGGCTTGCAAGCTGATAGCACAAAGCACAATCAGGCACAGGCTGCGCCAGAAGGGTTGGGAGGTAGCTGCCATGAGTAGTACGGCTCTTGTTGTTGTTTATTATCGGGCGAAAGATATATCGCAGGGCCCCTATGACCTAACAATGCCATGGGGCGGGGCGGTGAACAAGTTCTCCCCGGTATGTATTCCCGTTGGGTTTTGTATCTGAGGGGTTGCCACCCGGGGCGCCGGGTGGCGGAAGCAAAAATCAGGCGGTACCGCCGGCCTTGCGCAGGACGTCAGCGTAGTCTTCGCAGCGTGGGTGTTGGGTAATGACGGTCAACAGGGTCCGGTTTTCCGGATCTCGGCTGTTAAGGTCACGGCCTTGTGCCTGGAAGAAGGCGACAAACCGCTCGAAATCTTCTGCCCGCAGGGCCCGGTAGGCCTTTTCCAGTACGTGAAAATCAGGGTTTACCCCCTCTTCAGCAGGAAAATCGAGAAATACCTTGATCTGTTCATCGGTCATCGGCTCGCCGATGATCTTCTTCTTGTCTTTACGTTCTGCCATTGCAGGCTCCTTGGAATCCGCTCACGGGAAAGGCTGATGAAGGGCGGAGGCGCATGATCGCAACGTCGGCACCCTGTCCGGTTGGGGGCGCATTATAGAGGGTGGAGATTGCCTTGGGCCAGTGCAGCCGCAGAGCGAGGGGAGCGAAGGGAAGATGCCGCCGGGCAGAGCCCGGCGGCGGGCCATCAGGAGGCCATGTCTTTCAGTTTCTTCAGCGGACGGATCTTGACCATGGTACGGGCCGGCTTGGCCGCGAAGGTGGTCTCTTCGCCAGTGAAGGGGTTGATGCCCTTGCGAGCCTTGGTAGCGGGCTTCTTCTGGGTCACGATTTTCATCAGGCCCGGCAGGGTGAACTGGCCGGCGCCACGCTTTTTGATGTGTCCTTCGATGATCACGCCCAGCTCATCAAACACGGCATTGACGTCTTTCTTGGTCAGGCCGGTGGTGTCGGCGATCTGGTTAACGATCTGGGTTTTGTTCATCGGTTCGGTGACAGTCTTTACTTTGCGCGCAGCAGTGGTGCTGGCGGCTTTGGCAGCGGTTTTCTTCTTTGCAGCCATGGATAGCTTACCCCTTTTTGGTGTCTTCCTGAGTTGTGATGGTGCCTTCTGGTTGGGCACCGGTGATGCTTCCCTGATCAGGTTCGCCCCTGGACTGCGTGCTGGAAGCGGTGCGGTGAGCAGCACACGACTTTGCCAACTCAGAGGGTCACTGATGTGGTTCGCATCTTTTATAAGTCAGGAAAATCCAGTTCACAAGCGCTGAAACCACTATTTTTCGCGGGTTTCAGCAAAATTTTACGGCTTGAGAGGCGGTTTGGTGTGCATTGTGCCGGCGGCATGGCTCGCAGCGGGTGGAATCGCTATACTGTGGCGCCTTTTTTCTATGACCCGGTGCCGGGGCTGCAGACAGGTTGTCTGGCTGCGGGTCGTACACTCAGAAATACGAACGGACAGAGAGCATGCGTAGCCATTATTGCGGTGATTTAAGAGCGTCCCACGACGGAGAAACTGTTGAGCTGTGCGGTTGGGTACACCGCCGTCGTGACCATGGCGGGGTGATCTTCCTCGACCTGCGTGACCGTAATGGCCTGGTGCAGGTGGTGTTCGACCCGGACACCGTGGACGCCTTCGCACTGGCCGACAAGGTACGCAGCGAATACGTGGTGAAAGTGACTGGCCGGGTGCGCATGCGTGATGAAGCCGTGCGTAACAGCAAGATGGCCACCGGGGATATCGAGGTGCTGGGCAAGGCCCTGACGATCCTTAACGAAGCGGCCACCCCGCCGTTCGAGCTGGATGAGCACGGTGGTGCCGGTGAGGAAGTGCGGCTCAAGTATCGCTACATGGACCTGCGTCGCCCCGAGCAGCTGCGTAACTTCCAGTTCCGCTCGCGCCTGACTCACGCGGTCCGCGCTTTCCTGGAAGGCCAGGGCTTCATGGATGTGGAAACCCCGATCCTGACCCGTGCGACCCCGGAAGGGGCCCGTGATTATCTGGTGCCCAGCCGGACCCATGCCGGCAGCTTCTTTGCGCTGCCGCAATCGCCCCAGCTGTTCAAGCAGTTGCTGATGGTGGCCGGTTTCGATCGTTACTACCAGATTGCCAAGTGTTTCCGGGATGAAGACCTGCGTGCTGACCGTCAGCCGGAATTCACCCAGATCGACCTGGAAGCCTCTTTTGTTGAAGAAGAGGACATCATGGGGATCACCGAAACCATGGTGCGCAGCCTGTTCAAGGAATTGCTGCAGGTCGAGCTGCCGGACTTCCCGCGCATGCCGTTCTCTGAAGCCATGCGCCGCTTTGGCTCCGACAAGCCAGACCTGCGTATTCCGCTGGAGCTGATCGACATTGCCGATTTGCTGGCCGGTGTGGATTTCAAAGTGTTCTCCGGGCCGGCCAACGACCCCAAAGGGCGTGTGGCAGCCATGAAAGTCCCGGGCGGTTGCAGCCTGTCCCGCAAGGATATCGACGGCTACACCAAGTACGTCAGCATCTACGGCGCCAAGGGGCTCGCCTACATCAAGGTCAATGATCTTGCCGCTGGCGCGGAAGGCCTGCAGTCCCCGATCCTCAAGTTCCTCACCGATGAGGCCATTCAGGGCATTCTCGAGCGCACCGGCGCCGAGACGGGCGACCTGATCTTCTTCGGGGCAGACAAGGCGAAGATCGTGAACGAAGCGCTGGGCGCCCTGCGAGTCAAGGTAGGTCACGACCTGAATCTGGTGGAAGGCGACTGGGCCCCGCTGTGGGTGGTGGACTTCCCCATGTTTGAAGAGGAAGACGGCCAGTTCCATGCCCTGCATCATCCGTTCACCATGCCCAGCTGCAGCCCGGAAGAGCTGAAGAGCAATCCGGAAGGCGCCTTGTCCCGTGCCTACGACATGGTCCTCAACGGCACGGAGCTGGGTGGTGGTTCCATCCGTATCCACAACCCGGCCATGCAGCGTGCGGTGTTTGAAGCATTGGGCATCTCTGATGAAGAAGCGGATGAAAAATTCGGCTTCCTGCTGGATGGTCTGAAGTACGGTGCGCCGCCCCATGGCGGTCTGGCGTTCGGTCTGGATCGCATGGTCATGCTGATGACCGGTTGCGATTCCATCCGTGATGTTATTGCTTTCCCGAAAACCCAGACTGCAGCCTGCATGATGACCAATGCCCCGTCCCCGGTGGACAACAAACAACTGCGGGAAGTGGGCGTACAGGTACGTAAAGAAGAAGACTGATGAGGGGTCGGACGTCGGCTGTCTGACGTCGGACGCTTAACCCGATGCTGCAATTCTTGGTGTGTTTCCTGTCGGCTCAGAGAGAAATTGACAGGAAACACGGCCAAACGTTTGGACACAGGGTTTGGCGTCCGGCGTCAGACGTCTGACCTCCAGTAAGCAAGCGGAGGAAATATGGCAGGACACAGTAAATGGGCCAATATCAAACACCGCAAAGCGGCCCAGGACGCCAAGCGCGGCAAGATTTTTACCAAACTGATTCGTGAGCTGACTGTCGCCGCCAAGATGGGTGGCGGTGAGCCGGCGGATAACCCGCGGCTGCGGGCCGCCATGGACAAGGCGCTGGGTGCCAACATGACCCGCGACACCATCGACCGTGCCATCAAGCGTGGCGCCGGTGGTGACGATGGCGGCAACATGGACGAAATCACCTATGAAGGCTACGGCAAGGGTGGTGTTGCGGTGTTGGTAGAAACCATGACCGATAACGTGAACCGCACCGTGGCGGAAGTCCGTCATGCCTTCACCAAGTTCGCCGGCAATCTGGGCACCAGTGGTTCAGTGGCGTTCCTGTTCACCAAGCGCGGTGAAATTTACTTCGAGCCGGAAAGTGTCGACGAAGAAAAACTCATGGAAGTGGCGCTCGAAGCCGGAGCCGAGGATGTAGAAGAGATCGACGGCGGCGGTTTCCTGGTCATTACCTCGCCGGACAAACAGTTCGGTGAAGTGGTGGATGCCTTGCGTGCGGCAGAGCTGGAGTTTGCTGACGCTGAAGTGACCATGCATGCGTCCACCGAAACCGAAATGGATACGGACACCGCGGAAACGGTCCAGAAGATGATCGACATGCTGGAAGACCTGGATGATGTCCAGAACGTCTACACCAACGCCAGTTGGCCGGCACAAGAAGAATAGCTACGAGCTATGAGCTTCCAGGAAAAGCAAAACCCCGGATTTATCCGGGGTTTTTGTTTTTTGGAGGGAGTAGGGTGGGCTCCCTATGGCTTTGTTGTAGAAGCTTGCTTGCAAGCGACGTGGGCTGGCGTGCTGCGTGAAGCGCCTCTCTGGCTAACTGGACATTTGGACAGTCTTTCGGTACAACTGACGCAGATTTTCTATTTGTGGTCAGACAGTTATGGCATTGATTCTCGGTATCGACCCCGGTTCGCGCCACACCGGCTATGGGCTGGTGGAGCATGTGGGTAATCGGTCCCGGGCGGTGGCGTTTGGCACTATCTCGACTTCCCATAAGGAAATGCCT
Source organism: Alcanivorax sp. MD8A (assembly GCF_002888555.1). Taxonomy (NCBI): domain Bacteria; kingdom Pseudomonadati; phylum Pseudomonadota; class Gammaproteobacteria; order Oceanospirillales; family Alcanivoracaceae; genus Alcanivorax; species Alcanivorax sp. MD8A. Next base: position 126,564 of record NZ_AQOQ01000001.1, read on the forward strand.
CCCAGGCTGGGAGAAATCTTTGCCGGCATTGATCAGGTGGTAAAAGAATATGGCCCTGCGGAAGTGAGTATCGAGAAGGTCTTCATGGCCCGCAATGCGGATTCGGCGCTCAAGCTGGGCCAGGCGCGGGGTGCGGCCATTGCGGCAGTGATGCAGGCGTCAATTCCGGTATTTGAATATTCGGCTCGCCAGGTCAAGCAGGCAGTGGTGGGCAAGGGGAGTGCGGAAAAGATTCAGGTCGGGGAGATGGTGCGTCATTTGCTGGGGTTGGATAAACGCCCCCAGGAAGATGCCGCCGATGCATTGGCGATTGCACTGTGTCATGCCCACATGCGTGTCTCGCTGGCGAGAATGGCGGGCGCCACGGCGGTGCGCAACCGCCGTATCCGGTAATTCAATGCACCAACATCAACAACACAGTCATTAAGGATTCAGCATGATTGGACAATTGCGTGGCACCCTGCTGGAAAAGCGCCCTCCGCAGCTGCTGCTGGACGTGAACGGGGTCGGTTATGAAATCGAAGCCCCCATGACCGTGTTTTATGACCTGCCGGAGGTGGGGCAACCGCTGACGCTGCATACCCACTTCGTGGTGCGGGAAGATGCCCAGTTGCTGTATGGCTTTTCCAGCCGTTATGAACGGGAGTTGTTCCGGGCATTGATCAAGGTGAACGGGGTGGGGCCGAAAATGGGGCTGGCGATCCTCTCCGGTATCGAAGCGGACCGGTTGGCTCAGTGTATTCATGATCAGGACAGCACCACGTTGGTGAAGGTGCCCGGTATCGGCAAGAAAACCGCGGAGCGGCTGGTCATCGAAATGAGCGACCGGCTGGACAAGATTGACGGTGCGCCGGCCAATCTGCCCGGCAGAGTCGCCATTAACGCCCCGGATGATGCCCGCAGTGATGCCGTTGCTGCGCTGGAAGCCTTGGGCTATCGCAACAAGGATGCCGCGGCGGCGGTGGGCAAGGTGGCAGAAGAGGGCGCCAGCAGCGAACAACTGATTCGCCTTGCGCTGAAAAGCCTGGCGCGTTGAGGTTCCTTTTTACCAAACGACCGGCAATCCCTCCTTGCACAATTGTGATGATACCAATAGCCGCCGGGTGGCCTGCTGCGTTACGCTAGCTGTTTAAGGGCCTTGCCCACACAACTCATCTGGTTGAGGCGGATCCACCGCGAGCATGGATAACGAACGACTGATTACTGCCGGCAGTGTCGGCAGTCAGGAAGACCAGCAGGATCGGGCGATTCGCCCGGCCAGCCTTGCGGACTACCATGGCCAGGCCAAGGTCCGTGAGCGGATGGAAATCTTCATCGATGCGGCTCGCGGCCGCCAGGAAGCGCTGGATCACACCCTTATCTTCGGTCCGCCCGGTCTGGGCAAGACCACTCTTGCCCATATTATTGCCCGGGAAATGGGCTGCGAGCTCAAATCCACCTCCGGTCCGGTGCTTGAGAAAGCCGGTGATCTGGCGGCCATTCTGACCAATCTGGAGGAAGGCGACGTCCTGTTCGTCGACGAAATTCATCGCCTTTCCCCGGTAGTCGAAGAGATCCTCTATCCGGCGATGGAAGACTACCAGCTGGATATCATGATTGGTGAAGGCCCGGCTGCCCGTTCCATCAAGCTGGATTTGCCTCCTTTTACCCTGGTTGGGGCGACCACCCGTGCCGGGTTGCTGACGGCACCGCTCCGCGATCGCTTCGGGATTGTTCAGCGACTGGAATTCTATGGTGTCGAAGATCTGGCAGGGATTGTGCAAAGAGCCTGCGAGATTCTGGCGATTCCTATTGATGCGGCGGGGGCGCTGGAAGTGGCCCGGCGTTCCCGTGGCACGCCGCGGATTGCCAACCGTCTGCTGCGCCGGGTGCGAGACTATGCCCAGGTCAAAGGTGATGGCTGCATTACCGAGGTGATGGCCCAGCGGGCGCTGGATATGCTGGAAGTCGACAGCTGCGGGCTTGATGGTACCGATCGTCGCCTGCTAGACATGATCATGCACAAATTTGATGGTGGTCCGGTCGGCCTGGAATCACTGGCTGCCGCCCTGAATGAAGATGCCGGAACTCTGGAAGAAGTGGTGGAGCCCTATCTGATTCAGCAGGGGTTTATCCAGCGAACCTCCCGTGGCCGTGCCGTTACCAGTCATGCCTGGCGTCATTTCGGCCTGGCGGCCCCCCGTCGCGACGGGGATTTGTTTAATGATTGAAAAAATACAGAAAAACGGGGAATTTACCCTGCCAGTGCGCGTCTACATCGAAGACACTGACGCCGGCGGCATCGTCTATTACGTGAATTATCTGAAGTTCATGGAGCGGGCACGGACGGAATATTTGCGCACGCTGGGCTATCAACACTATGCCCTCGCCGACGAGAATTTCCAGTTTGTGGTGCATTCGGCCAACGTGCAGTACCGCAAACCGGCTCGAATCGACGATGCCCTTGAGGTCAGCGCCCGACTGAAAAGGCTGGGCAAGGCGACCCTGTTGTTTGAACAGCGGGTGAGTCGCAATAACGAATTGCTCTGCCAGGCCGATATCAAGGTGGCCTGTGTGGCAGCGGATTCAATGAAGCCGACCGGTATTCCGGCGGCACTGTATAACAAATTCAACGCGGCCAGCGAAGGAGAAGGGATCAATGGTTGAGGCATCCAGTATGTCCGTGGTCAGTCTGATCAGTCACGCCACCATTGTGGTGCAACTGGTGATGGCGCTCCTGATTCTGGCGTCGCTGACTTCCTGGTACATGATTGTTGGACGGTACCGGGTGCTGGGTCGTGCTCACAAGGCGGGTCGCGCGTTCGAAGAAAAGTTCTGGTCCAGTGACGATCTGGCGTCCCTGTATACCCAGAGCCGCAAAGATCCCAATCCTGACTCCGGTACCGAGGCCATTTTCCGCGCCGGGTTTCAGGAGTTTGTGCGTCTGTCCAAATCCACCAAAGGGGCGGGTGCGGTCATGGATGGCAGCCAGCGCGCCATGCGTGTGGCCTTGCAGCGCGAGCATACCCGTCTTACCAAGCATTTGCCCTTCCTCGCGACAGTGGGGTCAACCAGCCCCTATGTTGGTCTGTTCGGGACCGTGTGGGGCATCATGAATTCCTTTATGGCCCTGGCCAATGTGAAGCAGGCGACGCTGAGTGTGGTGGCGCCGGGCATTGCGGAAGCCTTGATTGCGACCGCCATTGGTCTGTTTGCCGCGATTCCTGCTGTCATGGCCTATAACCGCTTTTCCGCCCAGAGCGATGCCTTGCTTACCGAGAACGAGATGTTTGCGGAAGAATTCTCCTCGGTACTGCACCGTCAGGCTCACGGACGCGAGGCCTGAGCCATGAGTGGCGTAAAGGTTCGGGTGCCGCGCAAGCTGGTGGCAGAAATGAATGTGGTGCCCTACATCGATGTCATGTTGGTGTTGCTGGTGATCTTTATGGCGACGGCACCAATGATGACCCAGGGTATCAACGTTGACCTGCCAGACAGCAACAGCGAACCGCTGGATACCACCAAGAGTGAGCCTGTGATTATTTCGGTCACAGCAGACGGCAGCTACTACATTGATGTGGGTAGCGACGGTGAAAGCCAGAAATCAGCGACCCTGGAAACGGTAAAGGGCCATGTGCTGCGGATTCACAAGCACAAGCCATCTACGCTGTTTCTGGTGGAAGGTGACAGCAATGTGCCTTATGCCCGGGTGGTGTCGTTGATGGGTGCCCTGCAGGAGGCGGGGATTACACAGCTTGGCCTGGTGACAGAGCCGCAGGGGCGCAATGAGTGATCGTAAGGTTGCTCTTGCCTTTACCCTGTTCATTCACCTTGTGGTGTTTGGGCTGCTGGTGTTCAGCTGGAGCACGGATCCGACCCTGCACAAGGCGCCGGTGGTTCCCCCCCATGTGAAAGCGACCATGGTGGAGACCTCCAAGCAGAAGAAGCCTCCGGTGGCGAAGCCCAAGCCGGAAAAGAAACCGGCACCTAAGCCAGAACCCAAGCCCAAGCCGAAACCCAAGCAAGAGCCGAAGCCAAAGCCGGAGCCGAAACCCGAGCCAAAACCCAAACCCAAACCGGCTCCAAAACCGGATCCCAAACCGGCGCCTGCCCCAAAACCGGAGAAAAGGCCGGAGCCGAAACCGGTGGCGCCTGAGATTGATGAGCCCAGCATTGAAGAAATGTTGGCGGACGAAGAACTTGCAATGGAAAAAGAGGTCGAAGCCGCCGCAGATGAGGACCAGGAGCAGGCCAGCAATGCCGACCAGTCGGACGTTGAAGTGGCCAGCTATACCGACGCGATCTCTGCCCATGTCGGGCAACGGTGGCGGATTCCGGGTAACTATCGCAACCGCGATGACATTACCACGCGGGTGCGCATACAAATGATCCCCGGTGGTGAGGTCATTAATGTGTCGGTGGTGGAGAGCAGCGGTTATCCGGACTTTGACGAGTCGGTAATGAACGCGGTGAAACTGTCCAGCCCCTTGCCGGTGCCGGATGGCCCCATGTTCGACAAGCAGTTTCGATCGCTGGTAATGGAATTTGATCCGAAGGTGGCGCAATGAAGTTGATGAAGCATCGTAGTATTCAGGCTGTCATGGTCATGCTGGCTATGTTGTGGGCAGGCTCTGCCTCTGCCGAGCTGTTGATTCGTGTGACTGAAGGCCGAGTGGATGCCGTGCCGATTGCGGTGGTGCCCTTTGCCGGTGCACAGGGTGCGCCCGAAGATGTTTCGCAGATTGTCGAGGCTGACCTGCACCGTAGTGGTCAATTCAAGCCGCTGCCCGCGGAAGACATGCTCAGTCGCCCCAGTAATGAAAGCGAGATGATTTACCGGGATTTTCGTGTGCTGGGCATGGAGTATGTGGTGACCGGCAGTATGAAGGCGCTGGAAAGCGGCGGCTATGAAGTCAAATACGCCCTGTTTGATGTGTCCCGTCAGGTAAAGCTGCTGGAAGAATCGTACCGCCCTCCGGCCTCGCAACTGCGTGATGTGGCCCACGCCATTAGTGACCGTATCTATGAGCAGCTCACCGGTATTCCCGGTGCGTTCTCTACCAAGATTCTTTACGTCACCTATAACCGTAATGACGGCAAGAACCCCTATCAGCTTCAGTATGCGGATGCCGACGGTCACCGGGTCACGACGATCCTGCGCAGCAAAGAGCCGATTATGAGCCCCACCTGGTCGCCGGACGGCCGCAAGGTGGCGTATGTGTCTTTCGAGAACAAGGGGCTGCCCTCCATTTATGTGCACGAACTCGCCACTACCCAGCGTGAAAGGGTATCGAGCTTCAAGGGCATCAATGGGGCACCGGACTGGTCACCGGATGGCCAGAAGCTGGCGCTGACGTTGTCCCGTGACGGGAACCCGGAAATTTACATGCTCGATCTCAATACCAAGGCGCTGACGCGACTGACCCAACATTACGGCATTGATACCGAGCCACGCTGGCTGCCTGACGGCAAGAGTCTGGTGTTCACCTCCAGCCGTTCCGGTGGCCCACAGATCTACAAACTGAACATAAATGATAAGTCGGTCCGGCGGGTTTCGTTCCAGGGTGCCTATAATGCGCGCTCTGACGTGACCCCGGATGGGCGTTATCTTGTTTATGTGCACCGACGAAATGGAAGTTTCAATGTCGGTGTGCAGGACCTCCAGCGGGGAACATTCAACATTGTTACCCGCACCGACATGGATGAGTCTCCCAGTGTTGCACCCAATGGAAGTATGGTAATTTACGGGACGCAAGACGGGGGAACCGGGGTTCTGCAAGCCGTATCCATCGATGGCAGGGTCAAGGTTGAACTGCCCTCGAAGGAAGGGGAAGTCAGAGAGCCGGCATGGTCGCCGTTCCTCTGATAGAGGGTCGCCAGGTGTTCAAGGAGTCACCTGACGCTCTTCTGGTTCTCGGAGTCCAAACTAGGAAATTAATAGGAGCTTTTCGCATGCGTTCATTTCTCAATCCGCTGTTTGCCCTGATGTTGGCAGCTGTTCTGGCAGCGTGTTCCAGCACCCCGGCAGAAGATGATTCTTCCGCTACTACTGCACCTGAGCCGACCGATACCTCTCCGGTAACCCCGGTTGAGCCGGCCGAGCCTGTCAAGCCGGATACCAGCAGCATTCCGCTGACCGCTGACAACTTCTACAACCATCCGTCCAACTACGATGGCACCACTGACACCCGCGTGATCTACTTCGCGTTCGACAGCAACACCGTTCCGGCTGCGGCTTTCGAAACCCTGCGTGCTCACGCTACCTACCTGAAGAACAACTCCAACGCCAAGGTGCGTCTGGAAGGTCACGCTGACGAGCGCGGTACCCGCGAGTACAACGTTGCCCTGTCTGAGCGTCGTTCCCAGGCGGTAGAGAAGTTCCTGCGCGTTCAGGGCGTTTCTTCCTCCCAGATCGAAGTGGTTTCCTACGGTGAAGAGAAGCCGGCTGCTTCTGGCCACTCCGAAATGGATTGGGCCAAGAACCGTCGTGTAGAAATCAACTACACCGCTGGTACTCCGTAAGCGATGAAGGTAGTGAACTCAATGCGCCTGCTTGCAGGCGCCTTGTTCAGCTCCCTGGTACTCTGTGCGCATGCACAGGGTACCGGGCCGCTGGCGGTAGAAGATCGTAGCCTGTCCCGACAACAGGCCCCTGTTGCCTCTGCCAGTCCGTCGGCAGGTGCATCATCCTCCATCAGCCAGGACGGCTTGATGATGTTGATGCAGCAACAACAACAGTTTGAAGAACAGATCCAGCAGTTGAATGGGCAGATTGAAGAGCTGCGCCATGAGCTGCAAATCATGAAAGACGCTGAACGTGAGCGTTATCTGGATCTGGATACCCGAATCAATACGCTGGCTGAGCAAGGCAAGACTGAGCAGCCAGATGAGCAGGCCGCTGGCGGAGACAATGATCCCGAAGCGGACCGTGCCGCCTACAAGGCCGCCAAGGATAACCTGGTGCGCCGCGATTTTGATGCTGCAGCCAAGGCCTTCGAAGGCTACCTGAAGGATTTTCCCAATGGTCAGTTTCGTGCCCACGCGCACTTCTGGCTGGGACAGGTCTACAGCAATCAGAAAACCCCTCAGAACGACAAGGCCATGGCGCAGTTCCAGGCAGTCGTCGACGATTACCCTGATCACAGCAAGGCACCCACCAGTCTTTATGCATTGGCTACCATGCAGGCCCGTGATGGCAAGGTGTCTGAAGCCAAGATCAACCTGCACAAGCTGATCAAGCAGTACCCGGATGCCTCCGAAGCCGGCAAGGCCAAGTCCCTGCTGGACCAGTTAGGCAGCTGATCAAGCGCTAGCCGGGCACATTCCCCGGTAAAGGTGATAGAATCCGCGGCATTTCCGCTCAGGCCCGCCACATTCCCGTGGCGGGTCGCGTTGGTCAGGAGAGGCTGTGGAGCTCCGTCTTACCGAAATCTTTCATTCCCTTCAGGGCGAGGCCCGTACCGTCGGTCGGCCAACGGTATTCGTGCGCCTGACCGGCTGCCCGCAGCGCTGTGTCTGGTGTGATACCGAATATGCGTTCTCCGGCGGTGAGAAATGGACGCTGGAAGCGATCCTTGCAGAGGTTGCCCGCCACGGCGCTGGCTGTGTCACGGTGACTGGCGGGGAACCGTTGGCGCAGCCCAACTGTCTGCCTTTGCTCACCGCCCTGTGCGATCAGGGTTATGAAGTGAGCCTGGAGACCGGTGGCGCCATGGATATTGCCGGGGTGGATGAGAGGGTGTCCGTGGTCATGGATCTCAAGGCGCCAGGGTCGGGCGAGCAGCATAATAACCGCCTGGAGAATATTCCCCATTTGCGCCCCAATCATCAGGTGAAGTTTGTACTCGCTGACCGCCGAGACTACGACTGGGCAAGGTTTATGCTGGACCAGCATCAGTTGCACAAGCGCGTCAGCGACGTATTGTTTTCTCCCGTACAGGGCACCCTGGCCCCAGGGGAGCTGGCTGACTGGATCGTTGCCGACCGGTTGCCGGTACGCTTTCAGCTACAGCTTCATAAATTGCTTTGGAATGACGCCCGGGGCCGTTGAACCCGGGATGAGGAGACCGTAATGAAAAAAGCCGTGGTGTTGTTATCCGGCGGTCTGGATTCTGCCACTTGCCTGGCCATGGCAAGGGATCAGGGCTACCAGTGCTATACCATTGCCTTTGATTACGGCCAGCGGACCCGCTCTGAGCTGGATGCCGCCAAGCGTGTCTCGGCGGCCCTCGGGGCTGTCAGCCACCGGGTCATTGAGCTGGGGATGGGCAATATCGGTGGTTCTGCGTTGACCGACCACTCCATTGAGGTGCCTGAAGAGGGGGGCGACGGCATTCCCGTCACCTACGTGCCGGCCCGCAATACGGTATTCCTGTCACTGGCGCTGGGGTTGGCAGAGGTGGTGGATGCCGAGGCCATTTATATCGGCGTGAATGCCGTCGATTACTCCGGCTACCCGGATTGTCGGCCAGCCTTTATCGAGGCGTTTCAGGCAATGGCAGGTCTGGCGACCAAGGCCGGGGTAGAGGGGCGCCCGGTGACCATCGAAACGCCGCTGATGCACTTGAGCAAGGCGCAAATCATTCAGGCGGGCACGGCATTGGGGCTGGATTACGGGCTCACGGTATCCTGTTACCAGGCTGACGAAAACGGCAATGCCTGTGGCAAATGCGACAGCTGCCGCTTGCGCAAGCAGGGTTTCGATGAGGCACTGGTTAAAGATCCAACAAACTATCAGTAAAGCGGAAAAAAATTCGCTTACCCCCTTGTCAGCCAGAAATAAATCCGTATTATTTGCGCCTCCTTCGGGAGCGGGTCGTTAGCTCAGTTGGTAGAGCAGTTGGCTTTTAACCAATTGGTCGCTGGTTCGAATCCAGCACGACCCACCATCTTCAAAAAGGCTGCCTTTCAGGCAGCCTTTTTTCGTTCCGGGTCAGTGCCCGCTGCGCCTAAAGCAGAAATGCCCGTCGCTCGCTTCCCGTGTCTGTCAGCGTGCCATCATCGCATTTGGCTCCAGCCAGGGAATGTCCTCTTCTTCGCAGGGCTGCCATACCGGCAAGGCCGCCTGCTCAGCAATATGGATCATATCGGCCGTGCCTCGGCCCCCAGCAAAGGCCAGAACGGCTTGAGGGCGCCCATGTTGCAGCATGCGGCGGTTTCGCATGGGGCCGGCAGCACGGCCATGGGCGGTCCAGTTGGCCGGATAGCTCACCTGGTCAACGCCCACCTGGTAAGCCCATTGGCTGGCGAGTCGGTCCGCGCCGCTGGCGTCACCGTGAATCAGCAGGCTGAGAAGATTGTGGCGCTGCAGTCGCTGCAGGCTGCGATGCACCAGTGCGGTGTCACGAAAATCCCGTCCACCACAAACCAGAATACGCATAAAGCTGTCCGTATGGTCAGTAATAAATAAAAGTATAAGCCTGCATGGCAGTGATTGCACCCGTGTTACCGCTGTTTGGCCGGGTGATGACGTTTCTTCACGAACCCTTGACTGATGTCCGGGCTAAACTTGTACAAAATTGGTCGAATGTACAGGTTTAGCCATGACACACAACGCCAAAATCCCTGTTGGTATAAGTGCCTGCCTGCTGGGCATGGAAGTCCGCCATGACAAGGGCCACAAACGCTCGCGGTACTGCACTGATGTTCTGTCCCGGTATTTTACCTTCCGGTCGCTCTGTCCTGAGATGGGCGCGGGCATGAGTGCGCCCAGAAAGGCCATGCATCTGACCGAAGAGGACGGTCTGGTGCGCATGGAAACCACCGATGGCCAGCGTGATGTGACGCCCTTAATGAACGATTTCATCCAGCGCACGGTGCCGGAACTGTCATCGCTGAGAGGCTTTATTCTGACGGCCAAGTCGCCCAGTTGCGGAATGGAACGGATCCGGCACTACACATCCGATGGTAATGTTCTGCACCGCGATGGGGAGGGTTTGTTTGCGGCCGCCCTCAAGCGAGAGTACCCCTTGATGCCGTTAGAGGAGGCGGGTCGTTTGAATGATGACGCCTTGCGTGAAAACTTTATCGAACGGGTTTTTCTCTACGATGACTGGTGCCAGAGTGTTGAGAGCGGACTAACGGCGAAAGGGTTGATCGCGTTTCACAGTCGCCACAAATTCCAGCTACTCGCGCATTGTCAGAAAACCTACCGCCGTCTTGGCCCCTTGTTGGGGAATCTCAAGAATGACGCTCTGGAGGACATTGCCGAACAGTATATTCACGCGTTCATGGGCGCCATGAAAAAGCAGGTTTCCCGTGGCGCTCACGTCAACACCTTGCAGCATCTGGCCGGTTTTCTGCGTGAGGATCTCAGCCAGGAAGATCGCACCCTGATCAACGATCAGATTCAGGCGTATCTACGCGAAGAGGTGCCTTTGGTTGTGCCGATGACATTGTTGCGCGGCGCGCTGCGCAAGGTGCATCTCCCCTACGTTCAGGCACAGCGATATCTGACACCGTACCCGGATGCATTGGGGCTGAGGAATCGGGTATGACAATGCCTGAACGGCAGACCCTGCCGCTCCTGACCATTCAGGGCGTCAGCGAGCGATGTGGCGTGAATGCGGTGACCCTGCGGGCCTGGGAGCGCCGATACGGGCTGATACAACCTGAGCGAACGGCCAAGGGGCATCGCCGATACACCCCTGCCCAGGTCGAGAGGGTCCAGGCCATTGTGGAATGGCTGAACAAGGGGGTGCCCATTCGTCAGGTCCGGGATCTTCTTGATCGCCAGGCTGACTCCGCCAGGCCGAACACGGAATCAGCCGGAGACGAAAGTCCTACACAAGAAAACGGGGGGCAGGGCGAGGTGTGGCAGGCTGCCCATCGGGAAATGCTCGCCGCCTTGCAGGATCTCAACGCGCAGCGGATCGAGCAGTGCCTGAATCGCCTTTTGCGTGATTACGGTCACGAGGCAGTGATTTCACAGTTAAGTGATCCGTTACGGCAGCAGCTGGCGGCGTCGGCTTCACTGGCCATGCAGAGGGCTTTGCTGGACAGCGTACTCATGCAGAAGTGGTCTGCACGCGCATTGTCGCTGGTGCCCGGCCGGCGAGAGTCAGGCTGGTTGTTGGTGCCGTTCGGGGATCCGCTTGGCGTACTGGAGCTGGCCATGGTGATGTCGTCGCCGGTCTGGTGCCTGTCGGGGCCTGTGGCGGCTCAGGCGCTGGCTCAGCAGGCGATGGCGCGAAAGGGATGCGGGGTGCTGTGGTGGGTGGATGCCATGCCGACAGCAGCACAGCGGGAGAAATGGCTGCCACAGGCGCAGCCAGCCTTCCCTGTCAGGGCGTGGGGGCCGCTTGCCAGTACCCTGATGCCATCCGATTGGGTGATAACGGGGACACGCAAGGAAGTGGCAAGTCAGTTGCCGCCACTGCCTGCCCCGCAGAAAAGCAGGAGTCGTCCATGAATCTTGTCTGGTTCCGCAATGACCTGCGTGTTAATGCCCATCGCGCCTTACAGCAGGCCCTGTCAGAGGATGGGCCGGTGACCGCGTTGTACTTTCTTTGTGAAAAACAGTGGGACACCCATCAAGTGGCTCCCTTGCGGCGTTGGTATGTCCTGCACAGCCTGCTCGAGCTTGGCGAACAACTGGCAAGGATGGGGATCGAGTTGGAGATCGTGGATGCCGGTACCTTCACGGCCATCCCGTCGTTATTGACGCAGCGCGTAAGAGAGCTGGGTGTCCGGCAGATTTTCTGTACCCGGGAATATCCGTTGAATGAGCGACGTCGGGACGAGGCGGTTGCCGCAGCCATGGCCGAGCTGGATGTGGCCATTCACGGCGTGGACGACAGTGTGCTGGTACCACCGCGGGTTCTGCGCACAGGCAAGGGGACGCCCTACACCGTGTTTGGGGCGTACAAACGGCGCTGGGATGCCTGGCTGGACAGCCATTTTCAGCCCCCCGCCCTTACTGAGATCGCCGATACCCATCGTGATGGCGTCTTTCATGACCGTGCGGTGGTAGAGCAAGCGTTGACTCGAGTGCCTGTATCCGAATCGCTGACTGGCCAGTGGGAGCCCGGTGAGAAAGCGGCTCGTCAGCAGCTTGACCGTTTCGTGACGCGGCAACTGGCAGGCTATCAAAAACAGCGGGATTTCCCGGCGCTGACAGGTACCAGTGGACTCTCGGCGGCCTTGTCGGCAGGCACCCTCTCTGTGGCCAGTTGCTATCAAGCGGCGCGTGAGGCCATGGCCGATGCGGGTATGCGTGAAGGGGCGGCTTGCTGGATCGGTGAGCTGGCCTGGCGGGATTTCTACCGCCAGATCATGGCCCAGTTTCCCCGTCTAAGCCGGGGAGGGGCGTTCCGGCCGGAAACCGAATGGCTGCAATGGCGTCGTGACGAGGATCATTTTCTGGCCTGGTGTGAAGGCAGAACCGGCTACCCGCTGGTGGATGCAGCCATGCGCCAACTGGTAGCGACAGGCTGGATGCACAATCGATTACGCATGGTCACGGCCATGTTCTTGAGCAAACACCTGTGGCTCGACTGGCGCCGGGGAGAAGCCTTTTTCATGGAGCATCTGATGGATGGGGATTTTGCCGCCAACAATGGTGGCTGGCAGTGGAGCGCGTCTTCCGGTACCGACGCGGTTCCGTATTTCCGCGTGTTTAACCCGATCCGTCAGAGCCAGCGCTTTGACCCGGAAGGTGAGTTCATTGCCCGCTGGGTGCCAGAGCTGAGGCATCTCGACAACAAGACGATTCACGAGCCGTGGAAGCAGCCTTTGCTGGCAGGGGAATACCCGCCGCCCATCGTCCCTCACCAGGGCGTGCGCGAAGCGGTTACCGAATCATTCAAGAGCGCAAAAAAAATGTACGACGAGCTGGGGAGTGCGCACGAATGAAACAACGGATTGCGATTGTCGGTGGCGGTATCAGTGGGCTCACGGCTGCCTGGTACCTGTCCAGAAACCACGATGTGGAATTGTTTGAGGCCGCTGATCAGCTGGGTGGTCACACTTGCACCATGCCGGTGTCGCGCCCCCATGGCCAGTACGCTATCGATATGGGTTTTATCGTTTTCAACGATCGTACCTACCCGAATTTCGAAAGGCTGCTACAGGAATTTGGATTGCAGGGTCAGCCCACTCCCATGGGGTTTGCCGTAAGTGATCAGCGTAATGGTCTGGAATACTGTGGTGACGGCCTGGGTGGGGTGTTCGCCCAAAAACGACATTGGTTCAGTCCTGCCCACTGGCGTTTTGTCTCCGAGATTCTGCGTTTTAATCGTGAAGCCCCTGCGTTGCTCGATGACCCTGATGCCGACATGCCGTTGGGAACCTATCTCGACCGTAACGGCTACAGCGAACGTTTTCGTCGGGATTATGTGCTGGCCATGGGCGGGGCAATCTGGTCCTGTTCACTGGCACAAATGGAGGCCTTTCCTGCCCGGTTTTTTATTCGCTTTTTTGATCACCATGGATTGCTGTCACTCCGTAACCGGCCACAGTGGTATGTGGTTCCCGGTGGTTCGCGAGAGTACGTGGCTCGTCTTGCCAGGCAGTGCCCGGCGACCTTCCATGTTGCAACGCCGGTGACACGCGTCGAACGTTCAGAGCAACAGGTGAGGGTACTGGCCGGTGATGAGGAAAGAATTTTCGATCAAGTGATATTCGCCTGCCACAGTGACCAGATTCTGCCGCTGCTGGCAAACCCGGATACACGTGAGAAAACCACGTTACCGTTGTTGGGCTACCAGAATAATGAGGTGGTCTTGCACACGGATACCCGGCTGTTGCCAAAACGTCAGCGGGTCTGGTCGAGCTGGAATGCGTTGCTTGATGATGCCCCTCAGCAGCAAGTACAGGTCACCTACAATATGAATATCCTCCAGGGTATCGAAGCGCCCGACACTTTTTGCGTCACCCTGAATGCCACCGATCGTATCGACCCGGACCGGGTACTGGCCACTCGGCACTTTGCTCACCCACTGTTCACACCGGAAACCGAGCAGGCCAGAGAGACTCTGCTCGAAGGCAATGGTCGTCATCGGACCTGGTATGCCGGGGCTTGGTGCAGAAATGGGTTCCATGAAGACGGTGTGGTTTCCGCGCTCAATGTGGTGAAGGGCATCACCGGCGAAGGTGGGCCGCTGTGATACGCCATGCCATTGCCCGTGGCAACGTCTGGCATCGACGCCACCAACCGTTTGATCACCATTTCTCTTACCCTGTGTGGTTGGTGTGGTGTGATATTTCGGATATTTCACCGTTGCTTTCCCGGCATTGGCTGTGGGGTGACCGTTGGCGGCCCGTGGTGTTTCGCCACCAGGACTTTGTGGATGGCAGCGACCGTCCACTTGATGAAAAGGTAAGAGAAAAAGCCAAGCTGCAAGGGCTGGATTGGCATCACGGTCGCGTCATCATGCTGGGGCAGTGGCGCACGCTGGGGTCGTTATTTAACCCGCTGGTGTTGTACCTGCATTTTGCGGATGGAGAGGATCTGCCCGATAGCCTGCTTGCTGAAGTCCAGAATACCCCGTGGAAACAGCGTCATTTTTATGCAGTTCCCCTGTGCTCCCAGCGTGATGGAAGCCTGCAGGCTGACCACTCAAAAGAATTTCATGTGTCACCTTTTTTGCCCATGGCATTGCGTTATCACTGGCGTCTTCACGTGGCCTTACCCGAGCTGCGGATAGTGTTGGAAGACAGAGACAACGAACAGCCGGTCTTTACGGCAGGGTTGCAGCTCTCCTTGCAGGAGCCGACGCCGGCAACCATGAATCGTGTGATCTGGCAGTTTGGCGCCCGTGGATTGGCAACCTTGCGAGGCATTTATTGGCAGGCTTGGCGTCTCTGGCGCAAGGGCGCGGTTTTTCATTCGCACCCGGACAAACAAAAGGCATCCAGCCGCAAGCGGTAATCACGACAGGCGAGGATTGTTGTTCGGCGTTCATGCCGGGCGGCGGTGAAGACGAAGGGAGCAGCAAGCGACATGCAGACCAGTGAGAATATCCAACAACCGTCATCGCGATCCCGAGGGGCCGCTACCGGCTTTTGCGCATTCGCACGCAAAATGGTTCTGCAGCGATTGAACCGCCTTCCCGGCGGACAGCTTCGCATTGAGGAACCCGATGGGAATACGGTTCATGTCGGGCAGCCCGGAACGGGGCCAGAAGGTGGCGTGATTGTGCTGAAGGACTGGCGAACCTATTCCATGATGATGAGCGGAGGGGCGCTGGGAGCGGCGGAAGCCTACATGGAGAAGTGTTGGGACAGCCCGGATCTGGTGCGTGTCGTGCGTTTTTTTGCCGCCAACATTAATGCCATGAAATCGCTGGAAAGCGGTCTCGCGCGGTTGTCGAAACCGGCGTTGGCGCTGCTGCACCGCCATAACCGTAATTCCCTTCAGGGATCACGGCGAAATATCGCGGCTCACTACGATCTCGGGAATGATTTTTTTGCCCTCTTTCTTGATCGCACCATGATGTATTCCAGCGCCATCTTTCCTTCTGCAGACACTTCGTTAGAGGACGCCTCAGAGTACAAGATGGAGCAGATCTGTCAGCGTCTTGAACTCCAGCCCGGCATGTCATTGCTGGAAGTGGGTACCGGTTGGGGAGGGTTGGCGCTGCACGCGGCACGCCATCATGGTGTGCATGTCACGACGACAACGATTTCCCGCGAGCAGGCCCGTTATGCCCGTGAGCAGGTGGCCCGTGCCGGTTTGACGGACCGCATCACCATTCTGGAAAAAGACTACCGTGAGCTGGAGGGGCAGTACGACAGGGTGGTGTCGGTGGAAATGATCGAAGCGGTGGGGGCAGAGTTTCTACCAGGGTATTTCCGCATGCTGGGCGAGCGCCTGAAGCCGGACGGCAAGTTGCTGTTGCAGGCGATTACGGTGCCAGACCAGCGTTACGATCATGCCCGTCGCCAGGTGGATTTTATCAAGCGCTATATCTTCCCGGGTGGTTTCCTGCCCAGCGTTTCAGTGATGCAGGAACACCTGACGCGGCATACGTCTCTGGTGACCACCGAGCTTGCCGATATCGGCATGGACTATGCCCGTACTCTGCATCACTGGCGTGAACGGTATATTGCTGCGCTGCCAGACATTCGTGCCCTCGGCTTCGATGAGCATTTTCTCCGCATGTGGAATTACTACCTCTGCTATTGCGAGGGCGCCTTTATTGAGCGAGCGATCAGTACGGTGCATCTGGTGGCGGCAGGGCCGGAATGGCGAGGTAGCTGACCAGGCTTCTTTGTCGAGCCGTGTCGTGATCAACCATTGAAATGCGCCCCCGTCGGGCGCATTTTTATGAGTACAGGGGCATTCAGCGGCCGGCGGCTGATTCCGTCAGCACCGCGCTGGCCACAATGTGGTATGATGCCCGCCTCAAATTTGGGTCATTTTCGCTAAGTTATTGATATCAGGGGAAAACCCCGGGCGGTGAGGCCGATGACTGCAGAGGCACAGGCACTGGTACAAGCGCACCTGGCAAAGGTGGTGCAGGACGACACGCTCAGTGAAGAGCAGCGTTTGGCGTATCGTGAACGTATCAAGACATTGTTGCGTGAGCGTGACGCTGTGCTGGTGGCGCACTATTACACCGATCCGGAAATCCAGTCGCTGGCGGAAGAAACCGGGGGTTGCGTCTCCGATTCCCTGGAAATGGCCCGTTTCGGCAAGGATCACCCGGCGTCCACGTTGATTGTGGCCGGCGTGAAGTTCATGGGCGAAACCGCCAAGATCCTCAGCCCCGAAAAACGCGTCTTCATGCCGACCCTGGAAGCCACCTGCTCGCTGGATATCGGCTGTCCGGAACAGGAATTCTCTGACTTCTGCGACCAGCACCCGGACCGTACCGTGGTGGTGTATGCCAACACCTCTGCGGCGGTGAAAGCCCGGGCAGACTGGGTGGTAACCTCTTCCATCGCCGTCGAGCTGATCGAGCATCTGGACCGTAACGGCGAGAAAATCCTGTGGGCGCCAGACAAGCATCTGGGCAGTTATGTGCGCGACAAGGCGGGTGCCGACGTGTTGTGCTGGGACGGAGCCTGCATCGTCCATGAAGAGTTCAAGGCCCAGGGGGTTCTGGACCTGAAAAAAGCCTACCCGGATGCGGCGGTGCTGGTGCATCCCGAATCACCGGCGTCGGTGGTAGAGATTGCCGATGTGGTAGGTTCCACCTCGCAGCTGATCAAGGCGGCCTGCGAGATGGATAACGATGCCTTCATCGTGGCCACCGACAAAGGCATCTTCTACAAGATGCAGCAGCTGGCCCCCGAGAAAACCTTCCTGGAAGCTCCTACCGCGGGTTCCGGTGCCACTTGCCGAAGCTGTGCCCACTGCCCATGGATGGCCATGAATGGCTTGCAAAACATGGTAGCGGTGCTGGAAGACGATAATGGTATGGGCCAGGAGATCTTTGTGGACCCGGTGCTGGCTGAAAAAGCCATGGTGCCGCTGAACCGCATGCTGGATTTTGGCCAGAGCCTGAAAAAATAGGCTCATCGAGCAGTTGTGGAAAAGCCCGATTGACTGCTCCCTGCTTGCCGTAGGAGCGAATAACCGACGCTCCTGCGCACAGGCGTGCGCTCAGCCTATTCCCGGAAAGCCGAGATACCCCCATAACCCTGCTTTTCAGTCTTTCCCGCTCGCTCCCTCATTGTTCGTGCTGGGGAGATGGTTCGATCGAGATTGGTGATACCGGTTAGCCCTGGATGACGGGCGTCAGCAATGGGTTTTCTTCCTTCACGTAACCTTTGCGACAAGGACGCATCCAATTGGTAACCTGATTGCCATCAATACATTGCAATCCGAACCCATTCAGCCGTGAAGTCTTATGCAGGATACCCATGATCTACTGGTGCGCAGCACCACCGATTTCCCCGCCCTGCGGCGCGATACGACTCGCATCCTGCAGGTCAACCTTGGCTACTTGTGTAACCTCAGTTGTGTGCACTGCCACGTGAATGCTGGCCCCAATCGTACAGAGCTCATGGAGCTTGCCACCATCGAAACGGTGCTTGAGGTTATTCGTCAAAGGGGTATCCAGGTGCTGGACCTGACAGGCGGGGCCCCGGAAATGAACCCGCATTTTCGTTATCTGGTGCGTGAGGCGCGGGCCATGGGGGTCGAGGTCATCGACCGTTGTAACCTCACTATCCTGCTCGAGGACGGCTATCAGGATCTTCCTGAATTTCTGGCGGAGCAGCAGGTTCATGTTGTGGCATCGCTGCCCTGTTACCTTGAAGACAATGTGAACAAGCAGCGTGGCAAGGGCGTGTATCAGGGCAGCATGGAAGCGATACGTCGTCTGAACGCCGTGGGTTATGGCGCATCGTTGACGCTGGATCTGGTTTATAACCCCACCGGTCCCAGTCTTCCGCCGCCCCAGGTCGCGCTGGAGGCGGACTACAAACGCGAGTTAGCGGCCCGTTTCGGGCTGCGTTTCAACAGTCTGCTGACCATTACCAATATGCCGATCAGCCGATTCGGCGCTGTGTTACTGGCCCATGAGCAGTTCAACGACTACATGCAATTGCTCCGAGACAGCTTCAACCGCGACACCCTGCCTGCAGTCATGTGTCGCAATACGGTGAGCGTGGATTATCAGGGCTACCTGTACGATTGTGACTTTAATCAGATGCTGCATATGCCCATGGGGCATGAGTCTTCGCACCGTCATCTCTCGACATTGCTCGATGATGATGTGAGGGGCGAGGCGATTTATGTGGCGGACCATTGCTTTGGTTGCACGGCGGGTGCCGGTAGTAGCTGCGGGGGCGCGTTGGAGTGACCTCCGTCAGCGTGATCGTGCCTCTGCTGAATGAAGCGGGGCGCATACAGGAGACTCTCACGGGGATTCGGGCGGCGCTGCGCGAGGGGGACGAATTGATCGTGGTGGATGGCGGAAGCTCGGACTCCAGCGCCGCGCTTGCAGCGCCGCTGGCCGATCGGTTGCTGACCCACCCTGCACAGCGTGCCGGGCAGATGAATGCCGGGGCGGCCGAAGCCCGTGGCGAATGGTTGTGGTTCATCCATGCGGATAACCTGGTGTTGCCGTCGCACCGGCAGGCGCTGTCGGCACTGTCTGGCGACGCAGGCTGGGGGCGCTTTGATGTGTGTCTGGATGCGCCGGGGCTGTTGTTCGCCACCATCGGCCAACTGATTTCGCTTCGCTCCCGCATCACGGGGATCGCCACCGGTGACCAGGCCCTGTTTGTTCGCCGTTCTCTGTTTGAGGCGGTAGGGGGATTCCCGCCCCAGCCCTTGATGGAGGATGTGGCATTGTCGGCATGTCTTCGCCGTCATTCGCGGCCCGTGTGTCTGCGCCCGGTGATGCGCACCAGTGCCCGTCGCTGGCAGAGCAACGGCGTGTGGCGAACTATCGGGTTGATGTGGCGCCTGCGATACCGCTACTGGCGGGGTGAAGACCCGGCGAGTCTTCACCGGGCCTACTACGGCGCAAGTCAGCAAGTGGAGCAGGGTATGCGCGAGCGCGGGGGGCCCGATGGCCTGCGCTGATCAATTGCTGATTTTCGCCCGGGGGCTGCAGGCGGGAAAGGTCAAGACACGATTGATCCCAGCCTACGGTGCGGATGGTGCTCTGGCCATTTACCGCCATTTGCTGCAGCGGACCTGTGACGCAGCAGCGACCTTCCCAGGACAGGTAACGCTGTGGGCTGACCAGCCTGACCCGGCACTTGGCCGGCTTGCCGCGGATCGGGGTTGGGGCCTGTCGATTCAATGTGGTGACAACCTTGGCGAGAGAATGTCTCACGCACTTCATCAGTCGTTGCAGGTGTCGCACAAGGTGCTGCTGGTGGGGAGCGATTGCCCGGTGCTGGACCAGGGCTATTTCGAGCAAGCATTGACGGCACTGGATACTAACAAAGTCGTATTCGGCGCCAGCGAAGACGGGGGATACGTGCTGCTGGGCTCATCCTCTGCCGGGTTGTGGAACCCGCAGCCATTCAAGGGCGTCCAATGGGGCAGCCAGTACGCGTTGCAACAGAGCCGAGAGGCCTTTTCCGAGGTAAAACAGTGTGTTCTACCCCCGCTGTGGGATGTGGATCTGCCAGATGATGTATCACGGGCCTGTGAGTTGAGGCTGTTACCGGCCACCTTCTTGAGCCAGGCTGGCGGAAGACAGTAGCCGACGAACTGAATACCGGATCTGGTACACATACGCTATATTTCGTAGACGGTATGATTTCCCCGTAATGGATGACGGAGCCAGCATGCAAGACTCAGCAATGATCGACTCGGACGTAGTCGCCGAGCTACAGGATGTCATGGGTAACGACTTTTCTGTGCTGGTGGAGTCCTTCGAACGTGATGGCAGGCAGCGCCTGGCCGCCCTGACGGCTGCGCTGGATGCCGGAGATACCGAGCGCTTTCGCCGGGAAGCCCATTCCTTTAAAGGCAGCAGCGGTAATTTGGGCGCCGTTCAGGTCTGTACCCTGTGTATGGAGCTGGAAGCCCTGGCCAATGAGGGGAACCTCTCCCGGGCGGTTACTGTTCTTGAGCGCCTTGATGGCACATTCAAACAAGCCTGTGACGCGCTTAATGCCCTGTAATTTCTTGGCTGTGTGTTTATTGCGGGCAAAAAAAACCCTCTTCCAAAATGGGGTGGAAGAGGGGGGTTGTGAGCGCTATTGCTAGCGCCTTGGGGGGATAGCGGTTGAAGCCGGGGGTTACCCTGAACCTCATGGAAATCATGCTAACCATAAGTGCCATCAGGTGCTGTAAAAACGGGTGAGAAAATGTAAAAACTTGGCCGGCTTTTACGGCGTCAGTGTATTTTCCGCTGGAGTGCCTTGGCTGGCATTGCCTGTTTTGTAAGAGATCTCTTACAAGCGTGTAGGAAATATTGGTATTTTTTGCCGAATAAAGGCGCACAAAACGCATGTGTTTTAATGTAAAGCATTGATAGTTAACGGTTTTGTTTTGGTGCGTGTTTTTTGCACTGAGTTTTAATATTTTTTTTACCCAATCGGGAAAAAACCGTTGCTATAGTGGAGTCGTGTTCAAGGACAAGAGCACAGGGACAAGCAAGGATCGCAAGACACGGAAGTCACGGTGAGCGCAAAAAAGGGTCAGGACGACTCGACGCAAAAAGGGCGGCAGGATGCCGCCCTTTTATTTTGTCTGCTGAAAACCGTTTAGGCTTCAGGAGCAGCAGGAAGGCCTTAGCCTTCCCACTCGCGAACCAGCTTGTCGCGTTTGCCTTCAACGCCATCCCACTCTTCAGCGTCGTCCGGCGCGTCTTTCATTTCGGTAATGTTCGGCCATTTCTCGGCCAGATCCGCATTGATCTCCAGGAAGTCCTGCTGATCATCCGGCAGCTCATCTTCGGAGAAAATGGCATTCACCGGGCACTCCGGCTCACACAGTGCACAGTCGATGCACTCGTCCGGGTGGATTACCAGGAAGTTAGGGCCTTCGTAGAAACAGTCTACCGGGCACACTTCCACACAATCGGTGTGTTTGCAGTTAATGCAGTTTTCACCTACTACGAACGTCATAGCCTGTCCTCGCCAGGTGTCGTGATCTTCATACAGCGTCAACCCTCCGATTATAGCAGGATTAAACGCGGTCTCGCTTGGGGTGGCGGTAGTCTAGCGGCATGGCCTGAGGCAGGCAAACGAAGACTTGATATAAGGTAATACCCTGCGATGGCCGGAGAAGACAGTCCGCGGCGGCTTGACTCCGCAGGCGCGCCTCATGCGGCGCTCCTGCAACCCTTAAAGGAGTCCTCTCAGCTTATACAGCGCTTCCAGCGCCTGCTTGGGCGTCAGCTCATCCGGGTCCAGTTCTGCCAGGGCCTGCTCGGCGGCGCTGGGCTCGGCAAAAAGACTGGCCTGGGCCGGTGCGGTGCTCGGGGTGCTGGCGGAGGCAATCACCGTGGGCGGTGCATCGTTCACCGTCAGGGTTTGCCCGGCTTCCAGCTCTCGCAGCTTCTCGCCGGCTTGCTGAATGACTCCGGCAGGCACCCCCGCCAGTTGGGCCACCTGCAGGCCGTAACTGCGGCTCGCCGGGCCTTCCTGTACCCGGTGCAGGAACACGATACGGTTGTCGTGCTCGCTGGCGGTAAGGTGGGCGTTGTAGATGCCGGGCAGTTGCTCCGGTAGCTGAGTCAACTCGAAATAATGGGTGGCGAACAGGGTGAAGGCCTTCAGGTTGCGGGCCAGATGTTCGGCGGCGGCCCAGGCCAGGCTCAGGCCATCGAAGGTGCTGGTGCCGCGGCCAATCTCGTCCATCAGCACCAGGCTCTTGGCGGTGGCGTTGTTGAGGATGTTGGCGGTTTCTGACATTTCCACCATGAACGTAGAGCGGCCACCGGCCAGGTCATCCGAGGAGCCGATACGGGTAAAGATCCGATCCAGATTGCCGATGCGGGCGCTGGCCGCAGGCACGCAGCTGCCCAGATGAGCCAGCAGGGCAATCAGCGCGGTCTGACGCATGTAGGTCGATTTACCGCCCATGTTCGGGCCGGTGATGATCACCATGCGGCGGGCATCATCCAGATGCAGGCTGTTGGGCACAAAGGCGTCGTCCAGCACCTGTTCGACGACCGGGTGACGGCCATCCACGATCTCGATGATGGCCTCTTCATCCACCAGCTGCGGGCGCACCCAGTTCAGCGCCTCGGCACGCTCGGCCAGTGCCGCCAAGACATCCAGCTCGGCCACCGCCGCGGCGCAGCGTTGCAGCGGGTGCAGCTCGGCGGCCACTTTTTCCAGTAGCGCTTCGTATAGACGCTTCTCCAGGCTCAGCGCCTTGCTGGAGGCGGACAGCGCCTTGTCCTCGAACTCCTTCAGCTCGGGGGTGATGAACCGTTCGGCATTCTTGAGGGTTTGGCGACGCTGGTAATCCACCGGGGCATCGTCTGCTTCCCGACGCGACAGTTCGATGTAATAGCCGTGGACCTTGTTGTACTTCACCCGCAGGGTAGAGAAGCCGGTGCGTTCGCGCTCGCGGGTCTCGATATCCACCAGCACCTGGCCGGCGTTTTCGCTGATGGAGCGTAGCTCATCCAGCTCCGGGCTGTAGCCGGGGGCGATCACGCCGCCATCGCGAATCAGCATGGGCGGGTTCTCGATCACCGCGTTGCCGAGCAGTTCCACTTGCTCCGGGAACTGGCCAATGCGTTCGATCAGCTCATAAAAGGCATCGCTGGCAGGCAAGGTGCCAATCAGGGCCGGCAGGGACTTGAGGCTGGCATGCAGACGCGTCAGATCCCGCGGGCGGGCGGAGCGCAGCGCCACCCGGCCGAGAATCCGCTCCATGTCGCCGATGTCATTCAGCACATCGCGGGTCGACTCGAAACACCAGCCCTGGCGCAGGGCTTCAATCTGGTCCTGGCGCTGTTTGAGGGTGGTGCGGTTGCGCATGGGTTGGTGTACCCAGCGCTTCAGCTGACGGGCGCCCATGGCGGTCTTGGTGCTGTCCAGCACCCAGGCGAGGGTATGCTGCTCCTGGCCATCCAGGGTTTCGGTCAGTTCCAGGTTGCGGCGGGTGGCCGCATCCATGGCCACGGTGTCGTCGAAGCTCTCTACCGTCAGGCCGGTGACATGGGGCAGCTCGCCGCGCTGGGTTTCTCTGGCGTAACCGAGCAGGGCGCCGGCGGCGGCTACGGCCACTGGAGTGGGTTCACCAAAGCCGGCCAGATCCTGTACCTGAAACTGCTGGCACAACTGGCGGCGGGCGGATTCTTCATCAAATTCCCAGTCCGGGCGCTTGCGGCTGCCGGCTTTGTCGCCCCAGCGGCCGGGCAGGGATTTGTCTTCGCTGTAGAGCAGCTCCGCGGGAGACCAACGCTCCAGCAGTGCCTGCAATTGTTCGCTGCCTTCCACCTGCGTGACCACAAAACGCCCGGCGGCCACATCCAGGCTGGCGCAGCCATGCTGGCCCTTGGTCTCATAGACGGCACATAGCAGGTTGTCGCGTCGCTCTTCCAGCAGCGCCTCGTCACTCACGGTACCTGGGGTAACGATGCGCACCACCTTGCGCTCCACCGGTCCTTTCGCCAGCGCCGGGTCGCCAATCTGCTCGGCAATGGCCACGGATTCACCCAGCTTCACCAGCCGTGCCAGGTAGCCTTCGGCGGCATGGTAGGGGATGCCGGCCATGGGAATCGGCTTGCCCGCACTCTGGCCGCGTTGGGTGAGGGTAATGTCCAGCAGCCGGGAGGCCTTCTGGGCATCGCCAAAGAACAGTTCGTAAAAATCCCCCATGCGGTAGAACACCAGCTGGTCCGGGTGCTCGGCCTTGATCGCCAGGTATTGCTGCATCATTGGCGTATGTTGGCTCAGATCCGCGCTCACTTTACCTCCGGGGGAATCCGCTCAATAAATGAAAACAGGCATGATATAGGGATTACCCAAGGGAATCATGGCCCATTCCTCTTCTAATCAGGGACACCCATAAATTGGCGAATATCCTACACTCTTTGCGGCTAGTCTCTGATATTGAACTGTTCATATGATCAGTATCCTGTGGTCATGGTAACGCAAGGAGGCAACCCATGACCCGAGCACGCTATACCCAGGTATCCTTGGATTCTACTTCGTACTATCACTGCATCTGCCGCTGTGTACGTCGTGCTTTTCTGTGTGGCAAGGACCACTACTCTGGGCAGGATTATGAACACCGTCGTCAGTGGGTGGTGGATCGGCTTGCCGTATTGGCAAAGGTCTTTGCCATTGATCTGTGTGCTTATGCGGTGATGTCGAATCACTACCACCTTGTGCTTCACATCAACCAAAAGAAGGCGCTGTCGTGGACAGAGGAAGAGGTGGCAGCGCGCTGGATGCAGCTGTTCAGCGGACCACTGATCGTGAAACGGTGGTTGGCAGGGCAGTTGAATGAAGCAGAATCGCTGAAAGCACGTGAAATTGTTGCTCAATGGCGAGAGCGCCTCTATGACCTGGGCTGGTTCATGAAGTGCCTGAATGAATACCTCGCCCGCCGAGCCAACGAAGAAGATTGCTGCAAAGGCCGGTTTTGGGAAAGCCGTTACAAGTGTCAGGCCCTGCTGGATGAAAAAGCGGTACTTCAGTGCATGGCCTATGTGGACTTAAATCCCGTCCGGGCAGAGATGGCGGCCAACCCGGAAGAGTCGGACTACACCTCCATTCAGCAGCGCTCGCAGGCTATCAGTCAAACAGCCAAAGACAGCAAGAAACCCTCTCTTATGCCGCTGGTTAATGCCCACACGATTGATGCAGATGAAGAAGAAACTGTATGCCGATTCAGATTGATGGATTATCTGGAATTAGTGGATAGCACGGGTCGGGCGGTACGGGATGACAAGCGAGGAGCGATATCCGACCAAGCAGCGGGAGTGCTGGATCGGCTGGGTATTGATGAGGTTGCATGGCTGTCCCATATGCGGCCAAGAAAGCGACACCAGCCTGTTGCAGTTGGGGCGCTTGATAAACTGAAGGAGTTTGCGGAAGCGACGGGGCGAAAATGGGTTTGGGGGCAGAGTCTTGGAGGATGGTAATGTATTGTTGGGTGATTGAATTTATGCGTGTCCTCTAAGTTGTGTCCTCTAAGTTGCGTAATTTGTATGGGTATGTGTTGAATGATCCGGTTAATAGCTTTGATTTGGCTGGTCAAAGCGGTGAGCCTATCAATAGAAGTGGGACTACCGATATGTCTGGAAGGAATGGCAGAACGGGTGCGCCTATTGAAAAAAACCAACGCCCACCGCCGTCTAACTATGAAAAAATTGCAGATTCAATTATTAAAGAGTTTTTTAAAAATTTAGCTACCGCTATTACGTCTGTGCCTCTTAATTTACTGAGAATAATCGAGGACACGCATCAATTGCGGGAATGTCTTACAAGGTGCGTGCTCGCTCAACCTAGGTATTTCTGGATTCCACACCTTGCTTTCAGTGTCTCTCTGGCGGTACAGGGCACTTTCTTTGTTTCCTGTCACCGTCCATCTTGGTCCGCTACAATCCACTGCGCTGGTGTAGGCTCTGGTATTGAAGATGAAAATCAACTGTCGTAAACCCTTTTAAATAAGCCTAAACACACCCATGCATCATTAGCGTATGCTGGCTCAGGTCCGCTCCCATGCTGCTTCCGGATCACTCAGTGACTGAAAATCAAAAGGACGCGCAGCGCGCGTCCTCATCCTTGTTAATCAGGGTGAACAAGCCGCATCCGGCAGTTGATTGATCCACTCACGGATCAGGGCAACGCCTTCTTGATGGATCACACTGCGGCCCAGTTCCGGCATCTTGTGTCGTGGGTCGGTGGTGTTCATGCGGAACAACAGGTAGGACTCCTCCGCTGCGCCGGGGACTACATCGCCCAGGGGGTAATCCGGGCTGCCACCGGCAACCGGAATCTTGCAGGCGCCGAATCGGGTCGGGTCATCTGCGTATTCGCGGTTGTATTCCATCTGCAAACCACTGCTGCCGGCCGGGCCTGCGTACAGGGGCTCAGGCAGGGTCAGTTCGGAGCGGTGACAGTGGGCACAGTTGATGTCCAGATAGGCCTTGGCGGCATCATGCAGGGCTTCCGGCGCCAGCAGTGCGGGGTCCTGGGCGTTGCTGAAGAGCGGCGCTTGTGACACCTCGCTCATGGATTCAGGCAAACCCTCCAACACACCCTGTTCTTCCCAGTAAGCCAGCTGGTTCCTGTTGTAGCCTTCATAGTCGAAGTCTTTGTTCAGGTACCGGGCCTTTGGACCGATGGGTTTGAAGATCGGTTGACGCTGATCCTCTGAGCCTTGCAGCAGCGGTACCACCGAGTGACAGGAGGTACAGGACGAGGCTTTGGGCACCGCATAGGTGAATGTCAGTGTCTGACCGTTATGCTGCGTGGTCATGTTCTCGACGCTTTTGCCAGCGATGGCCAGAGACGCATCCGCTTCCGAGTCCCAGTAATACGGGCGTGCGACCCAACCGTTGTCACGGTGAATCAGCAGGCGGGTTTCGATGATGGTTTCGTTCTCGCCACGGTTGGCGGTGTCCGCCGGCATGGCAAAGGTTTTCACCAACACGGTGCCCACGGGGAAATCGAAGGCTTCGTGTCCACTGTAGGTGGCTTTTTCCCCTTCAGGAATGAACACAAACCGGTATTTGCTCGCGTAGTCTGTGAACAGCGGGGTCGATAGGTCATAGGGAATGCCGCCGGTGTTCGGGTTCCGGGTCGGGTCGGCACTGTCTACGAACAAGTTGTAGTCCGATAGTTTGGGGCAGTTCTCGCTCAGCAGGGCGCCCCAGTTCACACCTGAACGGGTGCCCCCGCATTCGGCGCTTTCGGTCGGTTCAGAAGGCGTGCCGGGCACATAGGTGACGTCGTCATCTTTATTAATGGTGAGCCCGTCTTTACCGATGTCGACATCACAGGCTGCGAGAGCAGACACCGCTATTGCAAAGACCAGGGCTTTGCGTGCTGGGTTGCTAAATTTTGAGTTGCTCATGGTAACCACTCACTCAATCAATTCTCGTTGCGCATGGTGTGGCTGATCAGAGGCGAACGTCTGTTCGCCTCATGCACACGCCAGCGGGATTAAAGTGCGCAAGCCGCTTCAGAAAGATCATCACCAGTACAGCCGTAAGCCACACCGTTGATGCTGACGGTGGCAGGGGGCAGGCGATTGTGCGCGCAGTTCAGGAGAGAGGAGCCGATCATGGGCTCGATCAGCAAGCTCGGAACGGGGGCAGTGAAACCCGCATTCCAGTTGTTGGGATCCAGGGGATCGGTGCCGAAAACCTGGCCGGTGTTGACGTCGTCGTAGGTGGTGGCCGGGTTGCCGTTGACATTATTGTTGGCACAGATCTGGTCTTCCTGGCCGTAGGGCTGATAGCTCACGCCGTCTGCCTCAGCTTGTGAGCCTGCAGGAATGAAGTCCTGGAACGCTGCCAGTTGCCCGGCGTTGGCGAGCAGTTCACCCACACCATCATAGAGAATGGCGGGGAACACCTGGGCCATGCCGCTGGCGTTATACGGGGAGGTATAGCCGTTGATGATATCCATCAACAGCGTGCCTTGCGGGTTGGTGCTGTTACGGGCAATGAAGTTGTTGTGCGCATAGACGTTGCGGACCAGTGGGGTCCAGCCATTGGTCATGGCTTGCCCGTACTTGCTGGGGTAGTTGGCCAGGTCGTCGTCAGCCAGCAAATAGCTGGCGATAGCGATCGCGGTGGTTTCATTATCGGTGATGTCGTTGTTATAAATTTCCACATCACTGGTGGCGAAAACCAGGATACCGGTGCCCGGAGGCGCAATGGCTACCGCGCCGGCCCCGACATTGGGAGCATTGTTGGCGTAGGCGGTGTTATTGAAGACACGGACGTTGCCACCATAGGCATTAGTCAGGCCTGGCAGGTCAAATACCAGAATGCCAGCGGTGTTCCCGGTGGCCATGTTGTTATACACATCGGCATTGAGGGTGTTTTCCACTTCGATGCCGGCCACATTGCGTACGGCAACATTGTCACGGATGACCACATCTCTGGACTGGCCGACATAAATACCTGCATCCGCAGAGCCAGCGGCATAGTTGTTTTCCAGCAGGACATTCTGCGACTGCAGCGGATACAGGCCATAGGCGCCATTATCCGATTCCAGCGGCCCTTCCCAGACGGTGGCGGTGTAAGCGAAATGCACACCACTGGCGTTGGTCACCTTGATGGCGTTTTTGTTGGATTCATACACGCCAAAATCACGGATGGTCAGGTTGGTACCACCTTCAAAGCGGATGGAGTCATCACCGGTGGAATTGCTGAAATCCAGCTTGGTCTCTTTGATGCCGTAGCCAGTTAAGACCACGCCGCTGGCACTGGTGACGGTGATGGTTTCAGAGACCGTAAATTCCCCTCGGGGGAGGACCACGACGGCGTTTTCCTGTACCTCGAAGAGGGCAACCAGCAGTGCTTCGGTAATATCGTCGCCACTCTGGGCATCTGGGGCCACAAAGATAGCGTCACAGGGAAAGGCGAAGCCTGAGGTGCTGGCGCCAGCGTCACAGCTTTCGACGGTGCCTGAGTTACCGGTACTGTCACTGCTCTGAGTGTGGGTGATCTCGTCACCATCGTTTACTTCGACACAGCCTGACAGCATCAGTGAGCTGGACAACATGCCAGCCGCCAGTGCCGGCAATGCTTTGCGGCTCATCCGGATCTTTATCATGGTGGTTCTCTCCCGACTTGTTATTGTTCCAGCCTGAGCGCCCAGGGTGGCGCTAAGACTTTTGTACTAGGAGAAACAACCTATAGAACGCGGGGAGACAGCCTCAAAGAGAAGTGCTGTGCAAACCCGAAAAGCGCTGTGCAATACGTGACAGGCACCATGCAAAAGTTAAAAAATCACTGAGCAAATCCTTTAACTGTATGTTTTTATTGGAAAATTAAGGTTTGTTGCGGATTGATGGAAATGGCTCAAAACAAAGACCATTCCGTAGCAGTGCCGGTTACTCGCTGGGCTCCCCGCCTTGTCTGGCGTTCCTTCGCTGTGTGCCCTGCGGTAAATCTGTATCAGCAGCTATCGCGCCGTCACCGAGCGTAGCGAAGGAACGCCCGCAGGGTGGCCCGAAGGGTGAGCGGAGCGACTACGGAAAGGGGGGAGGATTGAGCGGGTTTTCCCGGGAATCGGCGAAGAACCAACCTTCAGGTTTGTGACGTGAGGGTTAGTCGTCGGCCGGTGGCGCTTTCTTTACGGTTGGGGTGCTGGCAAAGGGGGCAGGGGCAATACGCGGTCACGCTTGTTGGCGGGACTGACGATATTCGGTTGGGGTCTGCTGTGTGAGCTCCTTGAAGGCCCGGTTGAACGAGCTCAGCGTGCGGTAGCCGATATCCAGCGCGATGTTCTGAATCGGTGTGGCCGGTTCGCTGACCAGTCGATCGCAGGCTTCTTCAATGCGCATCTGGTTCACGTAGTCGTTGAAGTTACGATAGTTGAAGGTCCCGTTGATGATGGCTCGCACCCGATATTCGGGAAGAGACATCCGGTCGGCCAGCTTTTTCAGGGTCAGCTTCTCGGTGCGATAGAAGTGTTCCTGTTCCATGATCTGTTTGAGCTGGGCTGCGATCTCATCGGTTTCGTCTTGTGTGTGGTTTTCTGCTTCGGCAGTGCCTGGCAGAACCTCAACATCGCTGCTGGCAGAGACCGGAGGCGCTTTCTGCAGATCCAGCAGCACGCCTTCCTGTCCTTTGAGCAACAGAAAGCCGACCAGCAGGGTTGCAACGCCGACCATTCCGGCCACCAGGTGGCTGGTATCCAGCCCGTGATTGAGGGACACGGTTACGCACAGCAGGGTCGCCCCGACGGACACCAGCAGGGCGATCCGCAGTTTTCGTCTGCCTTCGACCAGATCATTGCGCCAGTGTATCGCGGTGATCCACAAGCCACTGAGAATCAGAATGTACTCGGCGAACTGGGGAATCTTGAACCCCAGCCCGTGTAGCCACCAGGCCGCGTCAGGATCCGCCGCACCGAAGGGCCGGCTCAAGGCTGGAGGAATAAAACTGTACAGGGCCAGGGCTACCCAGGCCCGGTGCGCTTTTGCTTCGGGCTTGGGGGAAAAGGCAAGCAAGCACAACAACCAGAATGCGGCAGGCAAGGTTGTCATCACGTCGCCCAGCAGCCACTGGAATTCGGGTTCTGCAACACGGCTCAGCAGGAAGGCGGCGGCGGCGATCAGCACCCAAAGAAAGACCTTGCCGACCAGCAGGTGTCTGAAGTCGCGCAGGACCACCAGAAACACAACCGCAAGGCAGCCCAGACTAAAGCCAGTGAGTAGTTGCATGCTCACTCAATCATTTTCTCGTTCTTGTGGAGCGCCAGAATAGCACCAAACACGCTCGCGAATCTTTCCGTGCTTCCGGGAAAACGGTGATCTTGTCGCTTTGTGTGGCCAGTGGCTGGTACAGCATTGAGCGGTAAGTAGGGCAGATTCGGGAATGCGCTTCGTGTTCGCCAATCACAGTTAGGCTTAACCGGGGAAGCCTATGAATTGGCAGGTGTCCTGCCCCAAAACACGGAGCGAAAGTGGGAGGGCTGGGTGGTAAATTATGGTTATGGCTGATTCAATTTATGCGTGTCCCTGATTAAGGAAGAGAAGGGTGGCTTTAACGTTTTTGAACGCTATATGGTGTGTTTTTTGCCTCTTTATGCTGCTGTTGGTTCATGGTGTAAAAACCCTGTATCCCAGTACCTTGTATACGATTGAAGGATATATTTTTCTTACCATTGCGCTCTTTTGGGGTTTCGTTTGGTTTTCTCGAGGGAAAACTGGCTGGCGGTGGGTGGGGATAGTTGCTGCGTGTTCGATGGGTATTGGGTTGATACCCTATGAGCGTTCCATTCCAGCAATTTTGAGCTTGGTGTTAGACTCGGATGCGTCATTAAGTGCTCTGGCAGAAGCGATCCCCGCTCCCTTTGGGAGGATTCTTGATAGTGTCTTTTATCCTTTCATTACGTCGATAATTTTGTTGCTTGCCTCTGTGAGAATGAAAAGAAATGTCACGGGTGGCAACGCATTGGAAAAATGAACGGCGGGTTCCTTGCCGTCGATGGCGCTCAGCGATAGAAGACTTGGTAGGCGACCTCCACGAGTTAGGGGCGTCCCAGGCCCCTTTCAACCCATCCTCTTTTTCGGGTGAATCGTGCCCCAGCATGCGGGAAAGCTGCCAGTCCGGCCTGCTATTGCAGCGTTGGGGAATGTTCTTGCTGGTTCGTGAGTACCTGGCTGACATGCCGGGTGCTCAGGCCTAACCGGTGCAGCGTATGCATGATTTCCAGCCGGGTCTGGCCTTTGCCCCGCGTCAGGGCCTGCTGCCGTTCCTGGCTTAGATTGGGTTGCGCCAAGGCATGGGTGAGGCTGGAGTGAGCTTTTTGTAGCGCGGCAAGGGCGCCATGGTGATGGCCTTGAAGGCGGTACAGATCTGCCAGGTTCTGGTAGCCGACGACCAGGGCGGCAACGATTTCTTCTGGGTCCAGCCAGTGCTGGAGCAGGGTGTTGGCCCGTTCGCAGGCGCTCAGGTAATGGCGCTCAGCGGTGTCGTAGTGGCCCTGGCCAAAGGCCGCGTTGCCTGCCTGGGTATCAAACTTCCACTTTTCCATGTGGCTCTCCTGAGGGTCGACACCGGCAATAACCGGAGATGTTGTTATTGTTGATAATCATTATCGATTGATGGTCGCGCAACCCGATAACGGTTTCAAGGAAAATTTTCGTTCTGTGCTGGACCCCGGCTTAGGCGTGTTCTGAAACTATGGGTTACGGATAGGTCGAAGGCGCCAGGCCTTTGACGTCCTTCCAGTCCACTTCGAACATTTCACCTGGGCCGGCATCCATGATGATGTAGAAGGGCTGCTTCGGCAGGGGGAATTGCAGGCGCGATTGCTTGTCCAGTTTGTCGTTCACCAGGATGGTGTTGTCGTAGTCCAGCACGGTCATGGCGATGCCATTGGCGGCGCTGCCGTCATGGAATTGGCCGGTGCAGGTAATGTCTGTGCCGGTGAGTTCACAGCGGCATACCGGGGTGTGGGCGATCGCCTGACCGCACAGCAGCAGGGTGACAATCAGGGCGGAAAACCGCGGGACGAATTTCATGGTCGCTCCTTGATAAAGGTGGCCAGGCTTGGCGACAGACGTTCGATGGCGAGTGGCTGATGGTGAAAAGTGCCGTCGTTGCCTTCCACCGTTAGCCACAGGCTATCGGCCAGGGTGGCAGCCACAGGGATGGGGATCTGTACGGTCTTTTCTTCGCCGCGGCCAAAGAAGGCATTGCCAGCAGCGGTAGTGCTGCGAGGCTCGCGTACCTTGAGAAAGGCCTGGCGGATCTCGCCCTGGCAGCGCTCGCAGAAGCG
Source organism: Alcanivorax sp. MD8A (assembly GCF_002888555.1). Taxonomy (NCBI): domain Bacteria; kingdom Pseudomonadati; phylum Pseudomonadota; class Gammaproteobacteria; order Oceanospirillales; family Alcanivoracaceae; genus Alcanivorax; species Alcanivorax sp. MD8A. Next base: position 159,336 of record NZ_AQOQ01000001.1, read on the forward strand.
GATCATGAACTGTTTCAGGGGCACGTCCAGGGCAAGAATGTCCGGTGCTGCCTGCTCTTTTTCTGCGATCACGAAGGTCCAGGGGCCGATCTCGCCGCTTAAGGCATCGTCTCGCAGCAGCGGCTTCTGGCCGGTGCCGGCCAGTTGCCAGGCGAATACGGTTAGCGGCAGGGCAATGACGGTCAGGGCCACGGCGATTTTTGCCGGGCCGGCCGGGACCGGGTCGGCGGCCACGGGAATGCGCGTTTTACCGGCGGCGTTTTTTCGCGCCGGGCGCTGGGGTTTGACCGGTTGCCAGGGCCAGCGGGGCAGGGCAAAGACCAGAGCGACACCGGCCAGGGACAGCCAGCCGAACCAGGTGACAGAACCAATGCTGAAACGCCATTGCACAATGGCCAGGCTCAGGGCGACGGCCAGTAGCCCCCAACCCAGCAAGCGTGCCAGACGGGCCGCAGTCGGAGACAAGTTGCGCCGCAGCAGGTGTTTACTGTGCTTGGGCATGGCCAGTGCCAGTGCCACAAAGCCGGCGAAGGCGCACAGTAAGAGCGCGAGATTCAACAGGGTCATACGCCACCTCCGGGCATCAGCCACCAGACCAGGGCAAGGCACAGCACACTGCTGAGCAGGATGCCCAGCCAAACCGTGCGAAGCCGCCGGGTATTGAAGGCCCAGATGATAATCAGCGCGTAGAAGATAAAGCTGAGCATGGTGCTGGCGCCAATGGCTTCGGCCTGGGGGATTGGCCAGAGCAGTGCCAGCAACAGAGACAGCAGGGAGGACAGCACGTAGCCGCCCACAAATGCGGCCAGCACCCGGGAAAATACCGCCCAACGGTAGCGGGCACTGTCGGTAAAGGCTCGGCGGAGCAGGGCGGTCATGCGGATTTCTCCATCCGGGCCGGGTGTGTCGTCGGGTTGGCCTTGCGTTCATTGGCGAGCCAGCGGCGGCGTACCTTGATGGCCATCCAGCCGAAGGCGATACCCAGACCGAGCATGCTCAGATCAAAACCGGCCAGCACCCATTCTCCGGCGGGCAAGGTGAGGCCCAGGTGCTTGTCGGTGGTGAGCAGGTTGAGTAGCGGTATCAATGCAAAGGCGGCTGCGGCCAGCCAGAGAATTTCCACCCAGGCTTTGCGGATGTCGCGGAAGCAGGCATAGAGGAAGGCCTCGCCCCATAACAGGAACAGCACATTGGCTTCCCAGTTGGCGCGCTCGGCAATGTCTACCGGCAGTAGGCGGTTGGCCCAGAAGTAGCCGGCGACCCCGAGTGGCAAGCCGGCGATGGTCGCCACGTTGAGGGCTTCGATAAGGCGCATGTTAATGCTGCCGGTGCCGGGGAGTTCGTGTTGCTTGCGGCGTTTGACCGTCCACAGCACCAGGCCGGTGGCGATCATGGCGCAGCCGAGCAGGCCTGCCGCAAAGTACAGCCAGCGCAGCCAGGGGCCGGCAAAGCGGCCTTCGTGCAAGGCGGTAATCACCTGGCGGGTACGCGAGGTGGGCGTGCCGTAGGGGGCGCTTGGCAATGCCTCGCCCGTGTCGGCGTTAAAGACCTGTTTTTCGCCGTCGTACCAGCGGAGTTCGTTCACATCAATCCGGCTGATTTCTACCCGGGGGGCTTCGCCGGTGTCTTGCTGGATCAGCAGGGATTTGACCTGCCCTTCGCCCCAGGCGGCATCGGCACTGGCCAGCATCTCGCTGAGTGGCGCTTGCGGGCGGCGTGCGGCCTGGTGGTCGTGGTTCTGGGCATACAAATCATCGAAATACTGATCGCGGCTTTCCCGGTCCGGGCCGTACAGCACAGCCATGCTGGTGGGCATGTAGGTGGTGTCGAAGAACACCAGCCCGGAGTAGGTGATCATGATGAAGAACGGCAGGGCCATCACGCTGATCACGTTGTGTGCGTCCAGCCAGCTGCGTTGCCCTTTGCCGGGGCGGAAGGTGAAGAAGTCCTTGAAAATCTTTTTGTGGGTAATGACCCCGGTGATGATGGCCATGAACATCAGCAGGGTGCAGATGCCTACCAGATAATAGGCCAGCAGCAGGTCCATGTAGTGCAGGCGATAGTGCATTTCATAGAGCAGTTCGCCGCCGCCGGTGGCCCGCACCGGGGTGCTTTCAAGATGTTCGCCGGTGAGCGGGTTGAGGGTGGCATTGCCCCGCGCGCCGTGGTCATGGCCGGGCTCGGGCAGATCCTCCCAGCGAATCGAGAAGTCCTGCCAGCCGCGACTGAGGGGGGAATAGTGAGGCAGGGTAATGTCCCAGTTCGCGGCGTTGGGTGCCCGCTGTTCCAGCTGGTCGAGGGCCAGCGAGATCATCTGCGCGCGCTCGGCGGTGGGCAGCGCTTCCACTAATGGACGCTCCGGTTCCATCCAGCGGGTGATTTCGTAGTGGAAATACCCGGCGGTGCCGGTCACAAACATGAAAAACAGCACCCAGCCCACCACCAGTCCGGTCCAGGTGTGCAGCCAGGCCATGCTTTGTCGGAAACCTTCTTTCATACCCTGCGGGATGACCTCGTATTCATAACCAATAAAAAACCGCCCCGACCGGGTGGCCGGGGCGTTGCTTGTCAAAGGAGCTTGCCCGAGGGTGTATCGGGTTTGGGCCTCTTGTTTTCTTACCCTCGTATTAGATAGACGAACGAGAGGGGCAAAAGGTGAAGCCAATCCTGATATTTTTTATAGTTTCTTATGACCGATAGATTGACATGTCCCGTCGATGGTTTGTGGCAGGTGCAGGGCGACGCTGCGATGACCTGATTGCGTGCCAGTGATCGACGTAACGGCCATGTTGCTCTTGTATTGCGTTCCCGTTGTGTCGAGTCGGCCCCGCTTAACGCAGAAGGCAGCCCGTGGGCTGCCTTCGTGGTCAGTCTGATCAGGGTGGCATCAGAAGTTATAGCGCACATCCATGTTGATGGAGCGGCCGGGTTCGAGCAGGGTTTCCACGGTGGGGAACTCCTGGCCGTAGCTGGCACGCTCGGTGTATTCCTCATTGTTCACGTTGTCCACGGACAGGCGCAGGGACAGGGCGTCAATGGGGGTGTAGTTCACGTACACGTCCACCACGGTGTAGCTGTCCTGCTTCTCTCCGAGGCCCCGGGATTCAAGGTCGTCGTTCTCCAGGGCGATTTCGGCGGTCAGGCCCAGTGCCCACTGGGTGTTCGGCCAGTTCAACTCACCGCTAATGGCAACCTGCTCTCCCAGCGGGACGGTAAAGTAGTTGCCGTCGTAGGAGGTGGCATACTCATCGTCCATTTTTGAATCGATGTCGGCATAGGTCACTGCCAGGCGACCGAGCGGAGCACGGTAGCCGAGGGTGGCATCAAAGCCGTCGATGTCGAAATCGGAGTACAGATCCGGGCCGCCGCCCCAGGTGGGTACCCGGGCATCACGAATGCCAGTTTCGAACTGGTTGGCTTCGGCGAAGAAACCGTTCCAGTTGGCCTTGAAGCCGACGGTGTGGTTGTGGGCCTTCACCGGCATCATGTCGCCGTAAACCCAGGCGCCGTTGAGGATGAAGTTTTCGGCAAGAGCGGTACCGCCCCAGACATCGGCATAGCCGGCATTAATAGCAAAGTGCTCGTTGAAGTGGAATTCGGCGAACACATTGGAGCTGGTGCCTTCGTCGTCGTGTTTGGAGTCGTCGGTGCCGGTGAAGTCTTGCTGGTCATAGCGCAGGCCATAAGAGAGGTCCAGGCGCTGGAACAGATTCTGACGGAACTGCACAAAGGCACCGGTGTTTTCGGCGCTTTCTTCCAGATCCGGGTCGCCGGCAAACTGGAACACCGCACTGTCATCGTAGTAGTCCAGACCGGCGGTGATATCCACGAAACCGGTGTGGAAGGTGTTCTTGGCCGTAGCCGAGGTGCTTTCGGTGATGCCGGTATAGACCACAGTGGTGGTCGGTGCGGCCAGCGGGTTCTCGCTGGTTTTCAGCTCGGTTTCATTGTTGGCAACGGTGACCTCCGGATTCCAGAAACCACTGCCGGTGAGACGGCTGTACCCCAGCACGGTGTTCTGGCGGGTCAGGTCGTAGTTGCGCGAATCCGGCACTGGACGCCCTGCGGTGAGACCGGAAAAGTTGGCGCGATAGGGGCGTTCGGAATCGTCATTGACCTGTTCGTGGCTCAATTCGATGCGGCCCATGTCTTCGTTTTCGTAGGCCAGTTTGGCCAAACCACTGACCAGGGCTGGCTCGGTATAGAGCACTTCGTCGCCATTGCCGTCTTCGTAGTTGTCACCGTCGACCTGCTTCACGTAACCCAGTGCTTCAAAACCATTGCTGCGGCCAAACAGGGAGCCTGCGGTGGTCAATACATCCCCGTTGGTCGCGTAGCGTCCATGCAGAAATCCCCCGAGGTTATCGCCAGGGGCGAGCATGTCAGCCACGTCGACGGTTTCATATTTCAGGGCACCGCCCAGTGCGCCAGGGCCGTCGTCGGCAGCGGCGACACCGGCAGAGGCGCTGACAGATTTCAACAGCGAAGGATCAATCAACGTGGTGGCGTTGTGGTGAAAGATCTTGTTGTTCTGGCGCGCGCCATCCACAGTCACCAGCAGGGCGGTTTCTTCCACGCCACGTACGTAGACTTTCTCGTTAATGGGGATGGAGCCACCCACAGATACAGACGCTTCGTTACGGAACAGGTCTTTGGTGTCCTGGGGCTGCAGGCGGGTGATGTCGGAATAATCGTAATCGACGATGTCTTGCGGACTTTGCTGGGTGACGGTCACGTTAACCGGGTCCAGGACATTGGCGGCGTTGTCGTCTGCACCACGCAGGGCAAAGGAACCATCGCTCTGGCGGCTGGCGGTCATACCGGTGCCGGAGAGCAGACGGGTAAGGGCTTCTTCTGGCGTATAGCTGCCTTGCAAGCCGGGGCTTTGTTTGCCAGCGGCCAGTTGCATGTCGCCAGCGATCAGTACGCCGGAGGCGCTGGAGAATTGGGTGAGGACGGTGTTCAGCGGACCGGCCGGAATATTGTATTGCTGCGCGCCAGCAGATTCTTCGGCATGGGCGGCCAGCGGCAGAGCCAGCGGCACACTCAGGCCCATGGCCAGACTCAGTGTCAGGGCGCGCATGGCGGCAGGGGTACGTTGAAAGCGTTTCACGGTATCTCCTCTTGTCAGTATGGGATGTCCCCGGCGCATCCTTTTGACGGGGTTTAACTGACATATCGAACAAGGCGGCTAAAAGCGGAAAATTTTTTTCAGTTTTTTGTGCCGTTGAGCGAGTGGCCGGTGGTAGCGGCAGGGTGGCAATGGGCGAATGCCGATCTCATCCGTCATCTTGGCATCGCTGGCGGAGATGGGCTCGCGCCCATGTCCGCCCTAGGGCGTGGCGGGTTCGATGCGGGTCCACCACGGCAGGGGCTGGTCGATGCGGATGGGGAGAGCGTTCTCCAGCATGCCCAGTGCCTGCTCGGGGTTGTCCAGCGGGAAGCCGCCAAAGACGCGCAGATCGGCCACCTGGGGTGATAGCTGGATATGGCCGTGTTGGTAACGCCCCAATGTATCAATCAGGTCGGCCAGACGGATGTCTTCGGCGATGATCCTTTTCTTGTGCCAGGCTTGCTGGCTCAGGCGCGCAGGTTCCAGCGGGGCGATGTGGCCCTGGCGGAAACGGGTCTGTTCAAACCGCTTTACGACGGTGCGCTGCTGGTGCCGGGTGGTGATTTCCACAGCGCCTTCGTACACCGACAGGAAGGTGTCACGGCCGTCCTGGCGAACAGAAAAACGGGTACCCAGAGGGCGCAGTTCTCCCTGCGGGGTGTAGACCACGAGCGGGCGGGTGTCTGCCCCCGTCTGGATCAGAATCTCACCACGGATCAACTGGATCTGACGCAGCGGGCCTTCCATGAAAGTGTCCACGGCGGAGTCGGTGTTGAGCCAGAGCTGGGTGCCGTCAGCCAGCGTCCAATGCTGAATGTCGCCCGTGCCGGTGCGGTACTGCGCCTGCCAGGCTGCGGCGATTTGTGGCAGCGATGTCTGTTGCCAGCTGAACCAGCCCAGTCCCAGCGTGCCGAGTGCCGCGCCCATGCCCTTGATCATGGTGCGCCGTTGCACCCGGTTGGTTCTGGCCTGTTGCAGGGTGGCTTCGGTGTGATCGGGGTGGTTGCCGGTGGCGGCACTGAATTGCTGTTCGATCCGCTCTACCAGCTGCCAGCCCAAAACGTGGTCCGGGTGCTGTTTCAGCCAGGTCAGCCAGCGCTGGTTGTCCTTGGGGCTGGCATCGCCGGAACGCAGCAGGGCGAACCAGTCGGCGGCATCACTGAGTACCTGATGGTCAATGTGGGCGTGGTCTGTCATCACGAGATACGTTTCTCAGCATTGCCAATCGTCTCTGCGGGAGCGTCGCCAAGGATATGCCCTTCCAGTCGCGCCTGCAGGCGCAGGCAGGCCAGCATGGCTTTGGAAAGATAGTTGCGCACGGTGCGTTCTGAGACATTCAGCAGTTGGGCGATTTCACGGCCGGTAAGGCCATGCACCATGGATTGAAGGAAGGCGTCGGCCACGGGCTCGGGCAGGCGTCGCAACATGGCATCCACTTCGATCAGGGCTTCCATGGCGGCGGTCTGTTGCTCGGCGGAGGGGGCTTCCTGCTCGGGATGGCTGGCCAGCGTATCCAGCCAGGCCTGCTCGATTTCGCGGCGTCGCCACAAGTCCACACACAGTCCCCGTGCCATCCGGCTCAGGTAGGCGCGGGCGGTGTACTGGTTCAGGTATCGGGGTTTGGTGAGTAGACGAATAAAGGCGTCGTGCGCGAGGTCGGCGGCATCATCGGTATTGCCCAGCCGGCGCCGCAACACCTGGTGCAACCAGCCGTGGTATTCGCTGTATAACGTTTCTACGGACAGGGAGTCCTGTATCGCCCCGGACATGATCACGCCCCCAGAGTCTGTGACCAAATAATGAACGGGCAGTCTAAATGGGAATGGGTATCATTACAATGATGTTGTAGGAGGGGGCACGGTTGGAGCGTCTCGAGTCGGGCGGAAATCGGCGAATGCCGATCTCCGCCATCCGGGCAGAGCCAGTTTACCGTGATTCGCTTACCATTTTCCTCTTAGCGCAACGGTCCATGAACGAGGTTCCCCCCAGTATTGGCGGCCATAACCAGAATCAATGGCGTTAGCGTAATACTCTTCGTCAAGCAGGTTGTGCAGGTTCAATGCGATGTCCAGCTGCGGGTTGATCTGGTAACGGCCGAAAGCGCCGACGAGGGTGCGGGCGTCTTGCGACATACCCCACTGGCCGTAGCTTTTGGTGCTGTTATCGATGCTAACGCCGGTACTCCATTTTTGACTGGGCGGGGTGTAGCTACCGGAGAGTTTGGTAATGCGAACGGTCTCGTCGTTGTCGTCTTTTTTGTACTGGGTAAAACCGCCCATGATCTGGATGCTTTCAGTCACTCGTCCTGCCAGGCCAAGGTCAAAGCCATCGGTGGTAGTCTTGCCATTGGCTTCATAGCACCAGCCACCACAAGCATTGTTGGCATCAAAAGGAATGCTGGAGTTCAGTAGTGCTTCGTTGTCTTTGCGGATTCTGAAGGCAGTAACGGAGGCGTTGAGCAGTCCGTCGTAAAACTCTCCTTTGAAACCTGCTTCGTAGCTGGCGCCCAGCTCCGGGTCCAGCGTGTTTCCACTGGTGTCTTTGGCCGATTGCGGGTTGAAGATATCCGTATAACTGGCGTAAACAGAGGCCCAGCTGTTCAGGTCATAGGTCAGCCCCATATAAGGCGTAACGATGCGATCTTCGTCCCGTTCGGTGCCGGAATACTCGTAGTGATACCAGCTCAGGCGACTGCCAATGATCGCTTTAAGGCGGTCTGTTACCGTGAAGTGACCGGCAGCGTAGCCGCCATACTGGCGGGTGATTTGATCGTTGATGGGCTGATTGAGTGTTATCTCAGGGGCGGGGACACTGGTCTGCGGATCAAAGCCATACAGGTTGGTGCTGTAATCCGTGCCGTCGCCGGAGATTCCGGTCCACAACCTTTCTGTCCAGTTGCCGCCGAACACCAATTCATGGCTCCGTCCGAATAATTCCAGTGGGCCTCGCAGGTAGAGCTCAGCATCGTCACTGGTCTCCTTGTTGTACTGCCCCCACCGACTGAAGGTGGCGTCTCCCGTATCGGAATCAAAGCTCGACAGGGTGCCGAACAGCCAGTCTGCTTCGGATTTCATGGTGGAGGCCTGCACGATCAATAACCAGTCAGACGGCAGCTGTTGTTCTACCTTGGCACGATAGGTGGTGGCATATTTGTTCCAGCGATTCCAGGCGGGGGCCAGGAAGGTGGAGCGGCTCCAGTCCATGTCGTTACCGGCATTGTCAGAGGGGAGGCCGCTACGGTCAGTGACGTTATCGTAGATATCTTGCGTCTGGATGCTCAGGCTGAGGAGGGTGCTGTCGGTCAGGTCGCCCTCGATGATGGAGTAGAAGACCTTTTTCTTTTCACGCTCCACATTCCGGAAGGACTCTTCTGCCTGGTCAACGGCGACCACGCGAGCGCGGATACGATCTGATTCGGTCAGACCGCCGGAGACGTCTACCACCATGCGACGCAGATCCCAGCTCCCTGCCATCAGCTCGGCGGACGCCTGATAGTCACGGGTCGGACGTTTGTAGTTCATATTAATGACGCCGCCGGGTTGTCCTGCCCCATTCATGAGTCCCGCTGCCCCCAGCAGGATCTCGGTGCTGTCCAGCAGGGCGCTATCGGGGCCAGCGACCACCCCTCCATCAATACCCGAGGTGGAGGGTAGGCCATCATACTGAATGGCCATGGCATAGCCGCGTGCGGTGTAGCTTCTGCGGTCATCATCGGTGTGTCCAACACTGACGCCGGGCGCGAGATTAAGGATGTCTTCCATATCCTGGGCGCCGAAATCCTCGGCCACTTGATGGGTTACCACGTTAACAATCTGCGGCGTTTCCCGTGGGCTGAGTCGCAGTTTGGTGGTGGAGCTGATTTCTTCTTTTGTGTAAGACATGGTGCTTTCGGTGGATGGGGCGGCGCCATTGCGGGCACCGGCACTGACCTGGATCGGATCGAGCGTGGAGGCCGAGTCCTGCTCAGCACTGATGATCGAGACGGTATTGTTGTCAGAGAACCGGTAGCTGAGGCCGCTGCCTTGAAGCAGCTGGTTCAGGCCCTGTTCAACACTGAAAGTGCCCTGAAGACCGTTGCTTTGCTTGCCTGCCACCAGCTTGCCGTTGGTGCTGAGATAGACCCCCGCCTGTTCGGCAAAGGTGTTCAACGCCGCAGCCAGTGAGCCGGCGGGAATATTCAGTGTGACGGACTGGGTTTCGGCCATGGCCTGTTGCGGCAGCATGATCGGCAGCGCAATGCTGGCAAGGAACGCGCTGCCGAAAGTGAAGTGGGTCGCCACGGCTAGCGGTGTTAGCCGGTGCCGGATGGTGGGGAATGTTTGCTGCATGGTGAGGCCTTCCTCCAGGGTAATTTGACAGTTCTATGTCTCTACACGAATGAGCAGAGAAAAAGGGAAAGCACCGGGGAGAAAAGTCTCAGGGTTTGTCGTTTGCACACCTGACCAGGTACAGCGTTAAGGCACGTCTCGTGTCATTGTTCTGGTGAAATGGTGACCCACCAGGGGAACAGGCGCTCCACTTTGACTGGCAAGGTGGCTTCCAGCATGGCCAGGGCGTGGTCGGGTTGGTCGGTCGGGTAGGTGCCGACGACCTGAAGTTCAGCAACCTGGGGGGATACGGAGAGGTGGCCATGCCGATAACGGGCCAGTTCGTCGACCAACGATCGCAACGGAATGTGGTTGGCGATGATCAAGCCGTTCGCCCAGGCTTGGCGGGCATTGTCTGCAGGCTGTGGTTTGCCGATATGGCTGTTACTGAAGGTACTTTGCTGGCCGGCCTGCACCGTTAGAAACTGGCCCTGTTGGGTTCGAATTTCTACGGCACCCTGATACACCGCCAGCAGCACCCGGGAGCTCTGTTGTTGCACTGCAAAGCGGGTGCCCAGGGCGCGCAGGCTGCCTTGGGGTGTGTGAACGACGAAAGATCGCTGCAATGCATCCGGGGCGGTGTCAATCAGGATCTCGCCGTCCAGGAGGGTAATGTTTCGCCCGGTTTCCTGGTAGCGGATGTCAACAGCGGTGGCGGTGTTGAGCCATAACTGGCCACCATCGGCCAAGATCAGCTGGCGTTGTTCGCCGATAGTCGTGTGATGATCGGCGCTCAGGCTGTTGGCGAGACGCTGGCTGACCGAGGCAAGTGGGGTTTGGCGCCAAACCAACCACATTGCCAGCCCTGCGGCGCCGCCGCCCAGTACCTGTCGCCGGCCAATTCGGCGTTGACGAGTTGAGCGAATTATCTGGCTGGCATTCTCTCTGCCTGCCTGTTGCTGGGCGGTAAAAAAACGCTGTCCAACCTGTTCCACATATTGCCAGGCCTGATGATGATCTGGATGTTGATTGAGCCATGCCTGCCATTGCACTCTGTCTTCTGCACTGGCCTTCTCATCAGCCAGAGTGGCAAACCAATGTGCAGCTTCCTGCAGAATTTTATGATCGGGAAGTGCCGGCGTTGCCATTCAGTTCACCGCTTCATGGAAGCGAGCTTCGATCAACACGCACTCCATCATGGCCCTGGCCATGTAATTCTTGATCGTGCGTTCCGATACGTTCAGCTTCAGGGCGATATCCCGATAGGTCAGGCCTTCAATTTGCGAGAGGATAAAAGCGGTTGCCACTTTCTCCGGCAGCCGGCGCAACATGTCGTCGAGTTCGCAAAACGTCTCAATGATGATGGCGCTGTCTTCAGGAGAGATATCCATCTCTTGTGGCCGGGATGCAAGAACGTCCAACCAGGCCTGCTCGATGGACTGCCGCCGCCACAGGTCAATGCATAGCCGCTCGGCAATGGTTCGAAGGTAGCTTCGCGCGGTGTTTACGTTATTCAGGGGGCGAGGCCGGGTCAGTATCCGGATAAAGGTATCCTGAGCCAGGTCTGCGGCCAGGGCATGGCACCCCAGTCGGCGCTGCAACCAGCGCTGCAACCAGGGGTGATGTTCATGGTAGAGCGCTTCGAGTGGTTGCGTACCCGGCGAGGTTCCCTGCGACATCCGCCTTCCCTGTGCATTGGTAAAGTGTAAGGTTTGCACATCCTAAGTGGGAATGGGTCTCATTACAATGTCAGCTGCGGCTGACGGCTAGAAGAGTCAGGTTTAACGGCTTTCCCCGGTGGTGCCAGAGGATGCTGGCGCCGATTTCCAGACCCAGCATTGCCGCGCCAGCAGGAGTGAGGATGGAAATGCCGTCTGGATAGTGTTCCAGCTCGCGGGGCATCACCAGAATGCGAACGTGCTCCTTGCCGGTATCTTCGTTGCGGAACGTCAATTTGCTGCCCAGGCTGGCCACGTTGGCCGGCAGCATATCGGGGGCGACAACGGTCGCCCGCTCAAGCTCTCGATACAGAAATTCAATCTGCTCTGATTCGTCGTCGAGCCGCTCCAGCAATGCATAGAGCCGGTCCCTGTCCAGTTGGCTAACGGTAATCGGGGGTAAGGTGGTCATGGTGTTTTCCTGAGTATAAAGCCGAAAAGAGGGATGTGGGCTTCGCCGAACTCCCTGCATCACGGGCGTTCGGCGTCAGGAATGACGGGCAGGGGTGCTCGCAGCCTTCGCAGGGGTGAAGGCTGACAAAGAAAGGGGTTGGTCGCACAGACGGCGACAGGGGGTCAGGCGTGTTCTCATAGGGGCAGATTAGCCGGTCGGCGGTTTTTGTCCAGTGATGTTTTTGGCTCAGGCGGGGCCTTTGAAAAGTAGCTGTTCCAGTTCCCGTCGGTTCCGTGCCAGTTGGTCCAGGGTGTAGCCATCAAGGACTTCCAGAAATGCCTGTTGTGCCTGCTGCAGGACGCGTTTGAGTTTGCAGGCCGGATCAATCGGGCAGGGGGGATTGGGGCCGAAGCACTCCAACAGTTTCAGATTCTCGGTTTGACGTACCAGCCCCCCCACATTGATTGCCTGCGGGGATTGCGCCAGCACCAGGCCGCCACCCCGACCACGCAAGCTTTTGACGTAGCCCAGTTGCGACAGGGTCTGGGCGACCTTGGCCACATGGTTGGCGGAAATGCCGTAGTCGCGGGCGATCTCCTGCACCGTTACCGGAGTATCTCCGCCACGCAGGGAGAGGTGAATCAAGGTGCGCAGCGAGTAATCCGTATGAGTGGAAAGTTGCATGGCATTCGTACCGGGGCTTGACCACGTTAAAAGTGGTATCTAATATGCCTTTTATAAATAGGCATGTAAAATACCACTTTTAGTCGGCGCGACTACTACCCCAAGGAGACCGCCATGCTCACAGCGTCCCAACTGGCCGTGATCAAGCAAACTGTTCCGGTACTGCAGGAAGGAGGCGAGGCGCTTACTCGTCACTTCTACGAGCGTATGTTTCGGGAAAACCCCGAGGTGTTGCGGTTCTTTAACCCGGCCCATCAGAAAGCGGGCACCCAGCAGCGTGCGCTGGCCGGGGCCGTGCTGGCCTACGCGCAGAACATCGAGACACCGGAGGCGTTGGCCAGTGCGGTGGAGTTGATCGCGCAGAAACATGCGTCGTTGGGCATTCAGGCAGAGCATTACCCCATTGTTGGGGCCAACCTGTTGGCCTCTATTCAGGAAGTGCTTGGCGAGGCTGCGACCCCGGCGGTAATTGATGCCTGGGGGGCTGCCTATGGCGTGCTGGCGGATATCTTTATTCACCGGGAAAAACAGATCTACGATCACCATCAGCAGGATTATGGCTGGACCGGTTTCAAACGTTTCGTGGTCAAACGCGCTGTTACTGAAAGCGACACGATTCGTTCCCTGTATCTGGCGCCGGAAGATGGCAAGTCACTGCACCCGCATCTGCCGGGGCAATACATCACCGTTCGGGTAGCGCCACAGGCGGGGGGTGAACCAATCATGCGTAATTACAGCCTGTCTAACCGGCCCGGCGCGGACCAGTACCGCATTAGTGTGAAACATGAGCGAACACGGGAAGCGGGTGCGCCCGACGGGGTGTGTTCTTCCTTTATTCACCAGCAGCTGGCGGAAGGCGATGTGGTGGAGCTGGCGCCACCTTGTGGTGAGTTCACCCTGGATACCGGGGACGATCGTGCGCTGGTGTTGATTGCGGGTGGCGTCGGGATCACGCCGTTGCTGTCCATGCTCTACGCGGCGCTGGAGGCTAACCCGAACCGTGAGGTGTTGCTTGTCCAGTGTGTCTTGAATAGCGCGGTGCGTCCGTTCGCCAGTGAGCTGGCGCAGTTGCAGGGAGACTTTCCTCATCTGAGGGTTCACGTGCGCTATAGCGACCCGTTACCAGAGGACAGCGTGCAGCAAGGCGTCAGTCATGGCTTGCTGGATTCGGCTTTGCTGGACTCGCTGGTGGGCGAACAGGCCCCGGCGTTTTACCTGTGCGGGCCGGCGCCGATGTTGCGTCAGGGGTGGCAGCTGCTTGCCGGGCGTGGGGTAGCGAGCGAAGACATCCGGTTCGAATTTTTTGGCCCGGCGACAGACATTACCGCCTGAGGCAGGATGCATTTTCCACTGCGTTGAAACACAAGGTCCCGGATGGGGCCTTGTTTGTTCTGGATCTGCCACTTACCAAACACAACCAATTCCATAGTGTTTTTTGCGGTAAAACCCGCATGATGGTTGGGGTGATCGGTGTGTATTCATAACAATAAGGAGCCTGTTAATGGCCAAGAAACTGTCCATCATGGATTCCGGCTGGCTGATGATGGAAACCCGGGAGACGCCCATGCATGTGGGTGGGCTGGCCTTGTTTGCCATCCCCGAGGAGGCGCCGGCGGATTACATGGAAAGCATTTACCGTTATCTGGTGGATGTGGAGGGTATCTGTCGTCCGTTTAACCAGAAGATCCAGTCTCACTTGCCGCTGCGAATGGATGCCGGTTGGGTGGAAGATACCTCGTTCGATATTGATTACCACGTCCGTCATTCTGCCTTGCCGCGGCCAGGGCGAGTGCGCGAGTTGCTGGCGCTGGTGTCGCGGTTGCATGCCCAGCGTCTGGACCCCAGCCGGCCGTTGTGGGAGAGCTACCTGATTGAGGGGCTGGAAGGGAACCGGTTTGCGCTCTACACCAAGATGCACCATTCCATGGTGGACGGCGTGGCCGGGATGTACCTGATGCAGTCGCGGCTGGCCACCAGCGCGCAGGACCGCCTGCCGGTGCCCTGGTCAGGCAAGTGGGAGGCCGAGCGCAAGCCACGCAAGAGTAGTGGTGCCCCTGCGGTGTCGGGCGTGAGCGGGATGAAAAACACCGTTAATAATCTGCGCCGGGGCAGTGGCCAGCTGGTCGATCTGTTGCGTCAGCCCCGCGATGGCAATGTGAAAACCATCTACCGTGCACCCAAAACCCAGTTGAACCGACGTGTCACCGGGGCACGACGGTTTGCTGCGCAATCCTGGTCGCTACCTCGCATCAAGGCGGTGGCAAAACAGCATGGCGGTACCGTAAACGACATCTTTCTTGCCATGTGCGGTGGCGCCCTGCGCCGCTACCTGCTGAGTCAGGATTCCCTGCCGGATGATCCGCTGGTGGCGCAGGTGCCGGTTGCGTTGCGTAGCGCAGACCAGGCGGCGGATGGCGGCAACGCGATTACCACGGTGCAGGTCAGTCTGGGGACCCATATCGACGATCCCCAGGCGCGCCTGGATGCCATTCAGGATTCCATGAAAGGGGTCAAATCCCGTCTGGGAGACATGCAGAAGGCGGAAATTGATGTCTATACGGTGCTCACCAATGTCCCGCTGTCGTTGGGGCAGGTGACCGGACTTTCCGGGCGGGTGAGCCCCATGTTCAATCTGGTGATTTCCAATGTGCCAGGCCCCAAAGAGACGCTTTACCTGAATGGCGCCGAGATGCTTGCCACCTATCCGGTCTCGCTGGTGTTGCACGGCTATGCCCTGAACATCACGGTAGTGAGTTACAAGGACAGCCTGGAGTTCGGGGTGATCGGGTGCCGCGACACGCTGCCGCATATTCAGCGCTTTCTGGATTATTTCGAGGCCTCGCTGGCGGAGCTGGAGAGCCAGGCGTAGCCCTCGTGCAACCAAATTGAGACAAATTGTATATTTTGTCCGTTTTGATCACGAGGTTCCTTTCAGTGTCATGGTGACTTGCCTGCGCGGTGCGTAACGTGGCGTGCATAACCCTTCGTTGATGAATGCGCGCAGGAGTGCACACCTTGGGCAAGAAACTATCCATTTTTGATGCGGGTTTCCTGTTAATGGAAACCCGTGAAACCCCCATGCATATTGGCATGTTGCAGCTGTATGGTTTGCCGGATGATGCCCAGGCGGACTACATGGAGCAGGTGTACCGGCGCATGGTGGATGTGGAAGGGATCTGCCGGCCGTTCAACCAGAAGTTGCATTCGCGCATCCCGGGCGGGCTGGACTCCAGCTGGATTACCGACCCCAATTTCGACATTGACTACCATGTTCGCCATTCGGCACTGCCGCGACCTGGGCGGGTGCGTGAGCTGCTGGCGCTGGTCTCCCGCCTGCACGCCCAGCGTCTCGATCCCAGCCGGCCGCTGTGGGAAACCTATCTGATCGAAGGGCTGGAAGGGAATCGCTTTGCGGTCTACAACAAGATGCACCATTCCATGATGGACGGTGCTGGCGGCATGAACTTGCTGCAGTCGCGCATGGCCACCAGTCCGGACGATCACTTCCCGCCGCCCTGGTCTTCCGAGTGGAATACCCGACTGCCGCACAAGCGCAAAAAGAAGGGGCCGGCGCCGGCCGGGCTGGTGAAATCCCTGCGTAATCTGCAGCGCGGTACCGGGCAGTTTGTGGACCTGATGCGCCAGCCCAAAGAAAGCAATATCAAAACCATCTATCAGGCCCCCAAGACCGTTTTCAATCACCGGGTCACCGGGGCGCGACGCTTCGCCGCCCAGTCCTGGTCGCTGGAGCGCATCAAGGTGGCCGCCGAGAAGCACGACGGGACGGTCAACGATATCTTCCTGGCCATGTGTGGGGGTGCCATGCGCCGCTACCTGCTGTCACTGGACAAGCTTCCCCATGATCCGCTGGTGGCTCAGGTGCCGGTGGCGCTGCGTTCGGCAGAGGAGGCGGGTGATGGCGGCAATGCCATTACCGCGGTGCAGGTGAGTCTGGGCACCCACCTGCATGATCCGCTGGAGCGGCTGGAAGCCATCAAGGATTCCATGAACGGCGTGAAGGGCCGGCTCAAATCCATGGAAAAAGCGGAGATCGATATCTTCACCATGATCTCCAACCTGCCGTTGTCGGTGGGGCAGATGACCGGGATCTCCGGGCGTATCAATCCGCTGTTCAATCTGGTGATTTCCAATGTGCCGGGGCCGAAGCAACCCTTGTACATGGGCGATGCGAAAATGCTGGCGTCGTATCCGGTGTCGCTGGTGATGCACGGTTATGCGCTCAACATCACCGTGTTCAGCTACTGCGACAGCCTGGAATTCGGCATCATCGCCTGCCGCGAAACCCTGCCCCGGATTCAGCGCATGCTGGATTATCTGGAAGAGTCGCTGGCAGAGCTGGAAGGGAAGTAGATCAACAACGGAGGGCCAGACTTCAGTCATCTGGCCCCGTGTCCGGGTTATGCTTTGCGTTTGCGGTGTCCATCGCGCATGTGGTTGACCGCTTCACCGGCCAGGGTTTTGCCTTCCAGTTGATAGGCGCGAGCGAACCCTTTTACGTAGCGACCTTCGCGTGGGATCAGGCGGAACAGCTTGAAATCCCCCAGGGTGCTCAGGTTGAGAATGCGCTCGCCCAGACGTTGGTGAAGAGTGTCTACACCGGTTTTCCATTCCGGGCTGTCTTCCTGCAGCTTTTCGGCATCCATCAAATAGTTCACCCGCTTGCGGGCAAACAGTTCTTCTGCACTGTTTTCATCTTCCACGATCAGCACAGAGGCCAGGGGATTGGCCTGCAGGTTGCGTGCGTGCACGGCAATTTCGCTGATCAACACATAGAGGCACTCGTCGCCGATGGCGAAGGGTGCATAGGACGCAAAGGGCGCGCCGTCGTCGCGGATGCTGGCCAGTTGCAAGCTGCGCCGGCTGAGGATGAAGTCGACCACTTCCTGGTTGATCTTGCGGGTAAAACCTTCACTACTCATTGGTCGGCTCCGGTGTTGGGCAGGCTGAGGGTGTCACGAATGTTCAGGTAGGTTTTCAGTTGGTTCTCCAGCAGTTGGCCATTGCTGTCGCGGCCGAGAAATACCTTGAAGATATTGTCGCCCTGCTTGTCCTGAAAACAGAACGCATGGCTGTCACGGCCACGGTGCTGGCGGCTCTGCAAATAGATATGGTCGACGGCATCCAGGCGGATATGGCCGTGGAAGCCGGGAACCGGGCCATCCAGGTTGAAATAACCTTCCCCTTCCTTGCCGGCGGGGAAGGGGCCCTTGAATTCGAACACACAGCCGCCGTGCAGCACGATGGTGGTGGTGTTGTCCCAGGTGGCGAGCAGCTGCATCAAGGCTTTGGCGTCACTGCCTGGCAACGAAAGTTGTGGCTGGGTCATGAGCGTCTCCGGGCGCTATCAGAATTGATAGCGCAGTGAGGAAATGATCGCGCGGCCGGGGCTGTCCAGTTCGGACCAGGCTACCCGGTAGCTGCGGTCGGTGATGTTGTTCACGGTCACATCGGCACGGATGGCCGGCCAGGCTTTCGGGGTCCAGCTGGCATACAGGTCGGTGACGGTGTAGCCGTCGTAGGTGGTGTTGCCGGTATTGGTGGCGTAATCGGTCAGGTCCTGTTCACGGGCGTGGATCATGCGCACACCGGCGGTGAACTGGCTATCCCAGAAGCCGTAGAACAGGTCGGCGTTCAGGGTGTCTGCCGGGATGTTGGTCAGGTCTTCACCGGTATCTTCATCTTCGCCGCGGGTCTGGCCATAGCCGAGTCGAACACCAAGCGCCTCAAGACGGTATTCCGCCTCCAGCTCGAAGCCTTCCAGGGTGGCCTTGTCCACGTTGACCCAGTAGGTGTTGCCCGGGTCCATGGCCGGCGGCGGGAAGAACACAGGCGGGGTCACGATTTGTTCGATGAAGTTGTCCACTTTGTTCTGGAAGATAGCCGCCTTGACGGTGAGGCTGTCGCCCCCGGCCAGCTCGTTCCAGTCCATGCGCACCAACAGTTCGTTGTTGGCGGCCTGTTCCGGGTCCAGATCCGGGTTGGAAACAAAGGTGTTGCAGAACCCCGGGCCCATGCAGAAATGGGTGCCGGTGCTGTACAGCTCTTCGGCGCTTGGGGCCCGGAAGGCCTGATCGTGACGAAGGGTGACACGGGCCCACTCGGCCGCTTGCCAGCTCAGCGCGGCAGAAGGGGAGACGGCACTGTCGCTGCGGTCTTCGCTGAGGTTGTCGGCCTTGGTGGCGAAGTCGTCATAGCGCACGCCGAGCTCCAGATCCAGTGCGCCGGTGAGCGGGTAGGTACCCTGGGCAAAGACGCCCCAGACATCGGTGGTGGCGTCTGGCGGGGTGGGCCGGTTGCTGCCGCCTCGCTCTGCACTGAATTGTTCCTGGTAGCCGTCGACCCCCATCAGCAATTCCAGTTTGCCGAGCATGGCGGTGTGGTTCAGGTTGATGCCATACAGGTCCAGCTGGGTGCTGTCCGGGCGGCCATCACTTTCGCGGGTTTCATCCATCTCCACGCCATTCCAGTAGAACATGGCCTGGCTGTTGGTGCCGTCACCGTTGCCCAGATGGCGGTAGTCGATGGCCGCATTGCGGGTGGTCTGGTCGCGCTGGATCAGGAAGTTGCTGGTGCCATTGGCGGGAGCGCTGCCATTGGAAGGCACACCGCCGGAGAAGTCTGCCTGCCGCGCGGTAAAGGCAATGTTCTGGTTGTCGGCCAGATGCCAGACCAGTTTGCCCATGCCGCCATCTTCGCGGCTGGCGGAGTTGGCCAGGTTCTGGTCGTGGGACACTTCCATGTCGTCACTCTCGCGGTTGTAACCACTGACCAGCCAATCCACATGCTTGGTGGTGCCTGCAATGGCGGCGCTGCCACGTTTGTCATTGTTGTTGTCGTTGTAGGTGCCTTTCAGGAAACCGCCGACGCTGGCATCGGGCTGGATCAGGTCGGTGGGATCCACGGTGTTGAAAGAGGCGACACCGCCGACCGCGCCAGAGCCCCACAGGTTGCTGGCCGGGCCACGAATTACCTCGGCGGAGCGAATCAGCTCGGGCTCGATGAAGTAACTGGGGCGGTGACCGGATTCAAAGACCTGACGTGCGCCATCCACCAGTTGCAGTACCCGCGCGCCTTCCAGACCACGGATATTGATGCGCTGATTTTCAGAACGGGGGCCGCCCACGGTGGTGACATTGGGAATGTCTTTGACGAGCTCCGGCGCCGAGCTGGCCTGACGGCTCTCGATGCTTTCCGGGCTGACGGTGGCCACGGAGCGGGTGGCCTCTTTTTCGGTTTTGTTATCACGGGTTGCGGTGACGGTGACCGGCGCCAGCTCGGCCAGCACGATAGGTTCTTCTGCAGGGGAGTCAGCCATAACCGGGCTGGCTGCCAGTGCGATTGCCAGAGACAGAGCACGTTTGCGCAAATACATGTGGGTTTCCTCACAAGCCAAAAAGGACAGCGAATCTGCTTGGCGTGCGAGGGCTGGCTTGGCAGGAATCAGGATTGGGGCGCAAGCATATGCATTTGATTGTCGGCTGTAAACAGGAATCATTCCCATTGACGTTTGTGGCTCAGGCTGCCAGTATTTGCACCCTTGATGGGTGTGGGTATTGCTGACACCCGCAACCGTATTTCGTACCGGATGAGTCCGGGATGTTTATTCGTTGGACAGGGGAGCCGTTGTGCGAATTGTGAAAATGACCGGGAGTCTGTTGGCGGGCCTGATGCTGGCGTTGCAGGTACAGGCTGCCGAACCCATGCGATTGATCAGTGCGGATGCCGGCGCCACCAACATGATTGTGGCGCTGGGACTGGCAGATTCGCTGGTGGCAGTGGATGTGACCAGCCCGGCGTCTGGCGATCTTGCCGAATTGCCGCGCATTGGCTACCACCGCAACCTGTCTGCCGAGGGCTTGTTGAGTCTGTCACCGACCCATCTGGTGGGTACCGATCACATGGGCCCTGACACCACCCTGAGCGTGCTGGAAGGGGCCGGGATCGAGCTGATCCGGCTGCCGGCAGCCTATTCCTTGCCAGCCCTGGAAAGCAATTTGAAGACGATGGCAGAGGCGCTGGGTCGAGAGGCGCAGGCGCAGAGTCTGCTGGACCGTTTTGCCGCCCAGACTGCCGAGTTACAGACCCATTCCCTGAAGGGCAATAAGGTGGCGTTCATTCTCAGTGCGCGGGGCGGATTCCGTCTCGCTGGCGCGGGCAGTAATGCCGGGCAGGCAATGATTGACCTGCTGGGGGCGGATAACGTGGCGGATTTCGAGAACTATCGCACTGTGTCCATGGAGTCCCTGCTGGCTATGGAGCCGGATGTGATTTTGGTGGCCGGAGAGATGAGCGGAGATCCGGCCGCGGCACTGCTGGACAGCCAGCCCTTGTTGGCGCACACGCCGGCAGGCAAACGCGGGCATATTTACAGTGTGGATGGTGCCAGCCTTGTGGCGGGTTTGAGCCTGGCAGCGCTGGATGAGGCAGAACGGGTCGCCAACGCGGTGGGCAATCCGGATCCTTCCAGCCACTGAATATGGGCGAAGTATGAACCGATTGCCGGCGATTCCTGCCGCCGCCGTTCTCATCAGTTTGCTGATGGTGGGTGTGGTGTTGTCCCTGACTCAGGGGGCCGTGTCGATGCCTGCCTCTGGCAGCCTGACCGCCATCTGGGATGCGGTGTTTAGCAGCGACCGCTCCGGGTTACTCAGCCACGAGAAGGTCATTGTACTGGAGCTCCGCTTGCCACGTTTGTTGCTGGCCATGCTGGTCGGGGCGATTCTGGCTCAGTGCGGTGCGGTAATGCAGGGGTTGTTTCGTAATCCTCTGGCAGACCCTGGCATCATCGGGGTGTCCTCCGGGGCGGCGGTGGGTGCGGTGTTGGAGATCGTGGTGCTGCCGGTCGCCTGGCAGATATGGGCGGTACCGTCTTCGGCTTTTGTCGCCGGGCTGCTGACCACGTTACTGGTGTATTCGCTGGCGCGTTCTTCGGCTGGGACCTCAGTGGTGATGCTGCTGCTGGCCGGGGTGGCGGTGGCGGCGTTCGCTGGGGCAGGGATCGGCTTTCTCAGTTATTTCACCGACGATACCCGGCTGCGGGAGCTCAGCGTCTGGCAGATGGGCTCGCTGAATGGGGCCAATCATCAGCAGGTGCTACTGGCGTTGGTGGCGTTTGTGATGCTGGCGACCTGGTTTCAGCGCCGGGCCGGGCCGCTCAATGCTTTTTTGTTGGGGGAATCCGAGGCGCGCCATCTGGGGGTGCCGGTGGAGCGCATGAAACTGGAGTTGATTGTGCTGGCGGCGCTGGGGGTGGGCATTGCGGTGGCGTGCAGCGGCATTATCGGCTTTGTAGGGCTGGTGGTGCCGCATCTGGTGCGCTTGTCCTGCGGCCCGGATCACCGCCGCCTGTTACCGCTGTCGGCACTGACCGGGGCCGTGCTGCTGATGCTCTCGGACCTGGCGGCGCGCACCCTGGTGAGCCCGGCTGAATTGCCCGTGGGATTGTTGACCGCCTTGTTGGGTGCGCCGTTCTTTCTGATCCTGCTGCTGCAACAGCGTAAGCAATGGAGTCTGTCCGGTGCTTGAGCTTTGTGATCTGCTTGTTGAAGCCGGTGGTCGGCGTTTGCTGCAACTGGACAATCTGACCTTGCCCGCGGGGCAGTTTGTGGCATTGCTGGGGCCCAATGGTGCGGGGAAATCTTCCTTGCTCAAGGCCATCAGTGGCGAGGCGGCTTGTCGTGGCGAGTTGCTTTTTCATGGTCAATCACTGCGACACTGGAACACTCAGGAGCGGGCCCGACATGTGGCAGTGCTACCCCAGGCCAGCAGCCTGACGTTCCCGTTCAGTGCCCGTGAAGTGGTCGAGATGGGGCTGATGCCGTTGTCGTTGTCGCGCCAGGCCGGCGCCGATGTGGTGCGGGCCGCCATGATCGATGCGGATTGCCTGCACCTGGCTGCGCGCAGCTTTCCCGGCCTGTCCGGTGGTGAAAAGCAGCGGGTGCACCTGGCTCGGGTGTTGGTGCAGTTGGTGCAGGCCGAGAAGACGCCACTGTTGTTACTGGATGAACCCGTGTCTGCACAGGATCTGGGGCAGCAACACAATATTTTGCGGTTGGCAGTGCGGCTGGCGCAGCAGCGCCGCATTACCGTCCTGGCGGTGTTGCACGACCTGAATCAGGTGCTTCGCTACGGCATGCGCTGTCTGGTGCTGGCAGAGGGAGAGCTGGTGGCGGATGGAGAGCCGGAAGCTGTACTCACCCCGCACCGAATCGAAGAGGTGTGGGGGTATCGTCCCGAGCGATATACAACAGAAGAGCGTTTTGCGTTGCTCTGAAAATGCTACAGTGCGTTCCAGAATCCTCACTGGAGCGATGCGTGAACCCGCAAGACATTCCCAACGCGGTTGAATCCCTGGCCCTTCAATTGACCCGCCAGCGCCTGATGGTGGTGACGGCGGAATCCTGCACCGGCGGCGGTATCGCCCAGGCCATGACGGCCATGCCTGGCTCGTCTGCCTGGTTCGAGCGCGGCATGGTGTCCTATTCCAATGACGCCAAGCAGGACCTGCTGGGTGTGCAGGCGCAGACACTGGCCAGCCACGGAGCGGTCAGTGAAGCGGTGGCGCTGGAGATGGCACGCGGTGCCATCGAGCATTCCCGCGGCCATATCAGTGTGGCTGTGACCGGCGTGGCCGGGCCGGATGGCGGCACCGCTGACAAGCCCGTGGGCACGGTGTGGATCGCCTGGGGTCAGAAGCTGGGGTATGCCGAGGCCCGCTGTTTCCAGTTTGAGGGTGACCGCAATGCCGTTCGTCAGCAGACCATTCTGGAAGCCCTCAAGGGCTTGATCGCGCGCCTCCAGTAGCCACAATCAGACGGACTTTATCGTACGCATCCCTGGATCTGACAAACAGGGTTGCAAAGGACAGGAATACCTGTTCATAATACTGTCCATATTGTCAGTGCTGACTGAAAGGTCAGTTTCGACGACACAGATACCGGCGATGCAATGACTGTCACGCCGACACAGGAGAGGGGTCACAATGAGCGATAAATCCAAGGCGTTGTCCGCCGCACTGTCCCAGATCGAACGCCAGTTCGGTAAAGGTTCTGTCATGCGTATGGGCGACCAGAAGCGTGAGCGGATTCCGGCCATTTCCACCGGCTCCCTGGGCCTGGACATCGCCCTGGGCATTGGCGGTTTGCCGAAAGGCCGTATCGTGGAAATCTACGGTCCGGAATCCTCCGGTAAAACCACCCTGACCCTGAGCGTGATCGCCGAAGCCCAGAAAAAAGGCGCGACCTGTGCCTTCGTGGATGCAGAGCACGCGCTGGACCCGGACTACGCCGAGAAGCTGGGCGTGAACGTGGACGACCTGATCGTCTCTCAGCCGGATACCGGTGAACAGGCGCTGGAAATCACCGACATGCTGGTACGTTCCGGTGCGGTAGATGTGATCATTGTTGACTCCGTGGCGGCGTTGGTGCCGAAGGCAGAAATCGAAGGTGAAATGGGCGATGCCCACGTGGGCCTGCAGGCTCGTTTGATGAGCCAGGCGCTGCGGAAAATTACCGGTAACGTGAAAAATGCCAACTGTCTGGTGGTGTTCATCAACCAGATCCGCATGAAGATCGGTGTGATGTTTGGCAACCCGGAAACCACCACCGGCGGTAATGCGCTCAAGTTCTATTCCTCTGTACGTCTGGATATCCGTCGTATCGGTGCAGTGAAACAGGGCGACGAAGTCACCGGTAACGAAACCCGGGTGAAGGTGGTGAAGAACAAGGTGTCGCCGCCGTTCCGTCAGGCCGAATTCCAGATTCTCTATGGGCAGGGCATTAACCAGCTCGGCGAGGTTCTGGATCTGGGTGTGCAGCAGGGTCTGGTGGACAAATCCGGTGCCTGGTATGCCTACAAGGGCGACAAGATTGGCCAGGGCAAGCAGAACGCCTGTGACTACTTGCGTGAAAACCCGGCCATTGCCCAGGAAATCGAGAAAGAAATCCGTGCACGGCTGCTGGCCGTACCGGGTGACGCACCGGTAGAAGCGGAAGAGGAAGCTGAACTGGGCGATGAATAAACCGCTCACGGAATCCGAGTTGCGCCAGCGGGCGGTGAGCCTGCTGGCGCGTCGGGATCACGCCCGCCGCGAGCTGGAAACCAAGCTGCGCAGCAAGGTGGGCGATCATCCGGCCTTGGCGGCGGTGATCGAGTGGTGTGAAGAACATGGCTTCATCGATGACCGGCGCTTTGCCGGTTTTTTTGTGCGCTCGCGCATCGACCGGGGCCAGGGGGTGTTGCGTATCCGTCAGGAGTTGCAGCAACGCGGGGTTGCCAGCGAGCTGATCGAGTCCGCTTTGCAGGATACCGAGGTGGACTGGTTTGCCCTGGCCCGGGAAGTGCGCACCCGCCGCTTTCGGCAATATCCCCAGGACCAGAAAGAAAAAGCCAGACAATTGCGTTTCCTGCAAGGGCGCGGCTTTGACGCCGAACAAAGCTTTGCCGCGTTGGTACCGGGCGACGAGGAGATGGCGTAGTCAGGCCCTGAAAATAGAGGCTCATCGCGGATTTCCGGGAAAGGCCTGATTTAATCCCCTCCCTTGCCGTAGCGTCGGTTATTCGCTCTGCTCACCCCTTCGGGGCCGCCCTGCGGGCGTTCCTTCGCTGCGCTCGGTGGCGGCGCGATCCCAAACTCCCGTTAATCCACGATGAAGCAAAGAGAGCCTTGCCACGTTGGGCTCTGTGTGCCCCCCGGCGTGGCCCCTTGTCCGCCAGGGAGTGTTAGGGGCATGTCTGAAAGCGATGATGCGGTTGGTCAGGGCAAATCGCTTGCAGGCAAGCTCCCACGGGGTGCAATTTCCCGCTCTAGGCCAGCTACACTTTGGGAGTGGTGGTTCCACCGCGAATGAAGGATCGGGCGAGGCCATCGCGGTCGGACGACCGCTCCCACGCTATTGCCTGTCGTCTATGGGCGTATGCAGGGTGGCGAATCACTTGCTGTCCAGTGCTGCCAACACTCAGGGCCTCCCACAGAAGCGGGTGCGCCCACGCAGGAGTGTAGTCCTGTGGCCCAGGCTGCGTTGTGGTTCTGTGGGGCAGTGGCCTGAATTTGGTTCGCGGCGTATCCTGCGGCTTTTCGGCTTGCGTGAGAATGTCCATGGAATACCTTTCTGACCCTTGGTTGGTGGCTGCCTTGTTGGGGGCCGGTGTGTTGGCGGGGTTTATCAACACGCTGGCGGGCGGGGGCGGGTTGCTGATTCTGCCGCTGCTGATGCTCAGTGGTATGGGGGCGGCGCTGGCCAACGGCACCATGCGGGTCGGTGTGCTGATCCAAAGCATTGAGGCGGTCCGCCAGTTCAACAAGCGTGGCACCATGCCGTTCAAGCCGTTACCTGCGATCCTGGTCCCGTGTCTGCTGGGAACCCTGGTCGGCGCCCTGGCAGCAGCTTACCTGCCCGAAACCATCCTCAAGCCAGTATTGCTGGGTACCCTGGTGGTGGTGGCGTTGTTGATGGTCCTGAAACCCAACCAGATGACCCCCGGTCCTGATGAGGTGCCGCAGGTGCCAGGGGAATCCCTGCCTGCCTGGCTCGGCCTGTTCTTCGCCGGGGTGTACGGGGGATTTGTGCAGGCGGGGGTGGGTTTTGTGCTGATCGCGGTGTTGGTCGGCCAGATGCGCTATGACCTGCTACGGGGTAATGCCCTGAAACTGGCGATAACCGGTAGCTTCACGGTGTTGGCGCTGGGCATCTTCATGTGGCGGGATCAGGTAGCCTGGTTGCCTGGCCTGGTGGTGGCTGCCGGGACGCTGGTGGGGGTTCGGCTGGGCGTGGGATTTGCCCATCGGGTATCCCCGGTGGTGCTCAAGCGCCTGTTGTTGGTGATGGTGCTGACTGTCTGTCTGGCCGCCGCGATCAAGGGCTGAGTTGAAAGTTTAAAGTTCAAAGCTGAAAAGCGCGGGCCGGTTATGTCTGGCCCGGATCGGTCGTGCCCGCGCCGATATCCCGGGGCCGCGGGCAAGGCTTCGCAACCTCCCTCGACCTCACCCGCGTTTGAACTTTCAACGTTGGACGTTGAACTCCCCCTGTCTTCTATTCCCATCGCAACTGCGCCCCATGGGCGCTATACTCGGCGCTTTCCGATAGCCAGCCAAGATACCGTTTTTCCTATGAAGAGTGCTGAACTACGCCAGGCCTTTCTGGATTACTTCGCCAGCCAGGGACACACCAAGGTGCCGTCTTCCTCTCTGGTGCCTCATAACGACCCGACCCTGCTGTTCACCAATGCAGGCATGAACCAGTTCAAGGACGTGTTCCTGGGCCGTGAAAGCCGCGATTACACCCGTGCCACCAGCTCACAACGCTGTGTTCGCGCCGGTGGCAAGCACAACGATCTGGAAAATGTGGGTTATACCGCCCGTCACCACACCTTCTTTGAAATGCTGGGTAACTTCAGCTTCGGTGACTACTTCAAGCGCGAAGCCATCAAGTTCGCCTGGGAATTCCTGACGGGCACCCTGGGCCTGCCGGAAGAGCGGCTGTGGGTCACGGTGCATATTTCTGATGATGAAGCCGCGGATATCTGGCTGAAAGAAATGGGCGTGAGTGCCGAACGGTTCTCCCGTCTTGATGAAGATAATTTCTGGCAGATGGGGGACACCGGTCCCTGTGGTCCCTGTTCGGAAATCTTCTACGATCACGGGGCAGATGTCCCCGGCGGCCCACCTGGCTCGGAAAACGATGACCTGGACCGCTACATCGAGATCTGGAACCTGGTGTTCATGCAGTACGACCGTCAGGAAGACGGCGAACTGAAACCGCTGCCCAAGCCCAGTGTCGATACCGGCATGGGGCTTGAGCGTATTGCCGCAGTGCTGCAGGGCGTCCATTCCAACTACGAAATCGACATGTTCCAGGCGTTGCTGCAGGCCGCGGCCAAGGCCACCGGCTGCAATGATTTGGAAGAGAAGTCCCTGCGCGTGATCGCCGATCACATCCGCTCCTCCAGCTTCCTGATTTGCGACGGGGTGATCCCGTCCAATGAAGGCCGCGGCTATGTGCTGCGGCGGATCATTCGCCGCGCGCTGCGTCATGGCCATAAGCTGGGTCAGGACAAGCCGTTTTTCTCTACCCTGGTAACAGCCCTCGTCGAGCAGATGGGTGAGGCGTACCCGGAACTGGCACGGGAGCAGGCCCGTATCGAAAAGGCCCTGCTGGCAGAGGAAGAGCAGTTTGGTCGCACGCTGGCCGCAGGCATGAAGGTACTGGAAGCGGCCATTGCCGAGCTGCAGGGCAAGACCCTGTCCGGCGAGGTGCTGTTCAACCTGTACGACACCCACGGTTTCCCGCCGGATCTCACCGCCGACGTGGCGCGGGAACGGGACCTGGAAGTGGATATGGCCGGCTTCGAGAAAGCGATGGAAGCCCAGCGTGAGCGCGCCCGTGGTGCCGGCAGCTTTGCCAACGATTACAGCGATCGTCTGAATATCGAGGCGGAAACCGGCTTCTCCGGTTACGAAAAACTGGCCGATGACGATGAAATCGTCGGTCTCTACCGCGATGGTGAAGCGGTGGACAGCCTGGCAGCGGGCGAAGAGGGCATGGTAGTACTGGCCAGCACGCCGTTCTATGCCGAGTCCGGTGGCCAGGTCGGCGATACCGGTTTTCTGGTGAAGGGCGACAGCCGTTTTGCTGTGGCCGACACCAAAAAGCGTCAGGCGGCGCATGTGCATTTGGGCAGCATGGAAAGTGGTTCCCTCAACGTGGGCGACAAGGTATCGGCCTACGTCGATGTGGAGCGTCGCAAGGCCATCATGCGCAATCACTCTGCAACTCACCTGATGCATGCTGCGCTGCGTGACGTGCTGGGCGAGCATGTACAGCAGAAGGGCTCGCTGGTCGCCGAAGACTATCTGCGTTTCGATTTCTCTCACGGCGAAGCGGTTAGCGACGCCCAGCGTGAGCAGATCGAAACCATCGTCAATCGCCAGATTCTGGCCAACACTGCGGTGTCCACTGAGTTGATGGATATTGACGCCGCCCGTGACGCCGGCGCCATGGCGCTGTTTGGTGAGAAGTACGACGATCAGGTGCGTGTCCTCACCATGGGCAGCGATGGCTTCTCGAAGGAACTGTGTGGTGGAACGCACGTGAGCCGCACCGGCGACATCGGGTTGTTCCGCATTACTCTGGAAGCCTCGGCAGCTGCCGGGGTGCGTCGTATCGAAGCGGTCACCGGTGAAAATGCGCTTGCCGCCATGCGCAAGCAGGAGCAGGCCCTCAGTGACATTGCCGCCACGGTAAAAAGCACGCCGGATAATGCCGCAGAGCGGGTCCGCAACCAGGCGCAAAAAGTGCGTGAGCTGGAAAAGGAAATTGAACGCCTGAAGCAAAAGCTGGCCAGTGGGGCGGGTAGCGACCTTACCGACAGCGTGCAGGACATCAATGGCGTGAAGGTGCTGGCCACCCAGGTGGACGGTGCCGATGGCAAGACCCTGCGGGTCACCATGGACAAGCTGAAAGACAAGCTCGGTTCGGCGGTGATTCTGCTGGCGGCAGTAGAGGGTGACAAGGTGGCCCTGGTGGCCGGTGTTACCAAAGACCTGACCGATCGTTTCAAGGCGGGAGATTTGCTCAAGCATGTGGCCGAGCAGGTCGATGGTCGTGGCGGCGGTCGTCCGGATATGGCGCAGGGCGGTGGCAACAACCCTGCGGCCCTGCCCGCAGCACTGGAGAGTGTGAAGGACTGGGTGGCCGGCTGATTCTGCGGTGTCGTGACGGGGCGGTCAGCCCCGTCGGTTACGGTACTTACAGGCTCTCTGGCAGGCTCTCCCGCCACCCCAACATGAAATCCGGGCGCGTTTCTGCTAAAGTAACGCGCTCTTTTTTGCAGACAAAGCGACTATATGGCTCTTATCGTGCAGAAATACGGCGGTACCTCGGTAGGTACGGTCGAACGCATACAAGCCGTTGCCGACAAGGTAGCCGGCTTCCATAAACGGGGTGATCAGGTTGTGGTGGTGGTCTCTGCCATGAGCGGCGAAACCAACCGACTGATCGAGCTGGCCAAAGGCATCAGCGAAAGCCCTTCTCCGCGGGAAATGGACGTGCTGGTCTCTACCGGTGAGCAGGTGACGATCTCCCTGTTGTCCATGGCCTTGCAGAAACTGGGTCTGGATGCCCGTTCCTACACCGGCTCCCAGATTCCCCTGCGTACGGACAATTCCTACTCCAAAGCCCGTATCGAAGAAATCGACGACAAGAAAATGCGCGCCGATCTCAATGCTGGCCGTGTGGTCGTGGTGGCCGGTTTTCAGGGCGTGGACGCGGACGGCAACATTACCACCCTGGGTCGTGGCGGTTCTGACACCACTGCCGTTGCTCTGGCGGCCGCGCTGAAGGCGGATGAATGCCAGATCTACACTGACGTGGATGGCGTATACACCACCGACCCTCGCGTGGTGGACAATGCTCGCCGGCTGGACACGATTACCTTTGAAGAAATGCTGGAAATGGCCAGTCAGGGCTCCAAGGTCCTGCAGATCCGTTCTGTGGAATTCGCCGGCAAATACAATGTGCCGCTGCGTGTTCTCTCCAGCTTCCAGGATGGTCCTGGAACCCTAATTACCGTCGACGACGAGGTTGATATGGAAAAGCCGGTAATCTCCGGAATTGCCTTTACCCGTGATGAAGCCAAGATCATCGTGCGTGGCGCCCCGGATACCCCGGGCATTGCCTACAAGATCCTCGGCCCGGTAAGTGCAGCCAATATTGAAGTGGACATGATCGTGCAGAACGTGGGCAAGGACGGTGCTGCCGACTTCACCTTTACCGTTCACCGCAACGATTTCGGTCGTGCTCAGGAAGCCCTGCGCAATGCGTCTGAAGAACTGGGTCAGCCGGAAATCATTGGCGATGACAAGATTGCCAAGGTCTCTCTGGTGGGTGTGGGCATGCGTTCCCACGCGGGCGTTGCTTCCAAGATGTTCGAAGCCCTGGCCAAAGAAGGCGTTAACATCGAGATGATCTCTACCTCGGAAATCAAGGTGTCTGTGGTCATCGCCGAGAAGTATCTGGAGCTGGCCGTTCGTGCCCTCCATTCCGCGTTCGAGCTGGACCAGCCTGTCGCATAACGGACATACTGTTCGGAAGGATGGGGCGACGACCGGTAGGTTCCGCCCCGTCCTGCGGCAAGACTTGAGAATCTGATTCATGCATACTTACGCCCCCGTGCCTGCGGTGGGCGAATGGTCCTCGCACCAAGGAGTCGTCATGGACGGCAGCCCGGTAACTTCGGGTACGGATTGCGCTCACGGAAACCAAGGACCCCAGGAGGGATCATTATGCTTATTCTTACGCGTCGAGTTGGAGAGACCCTGATGGTCGGTGACGAAGTCACCGTGACTGTTCTGGGCGTCAAAGGCAACCAGGTCCGCATCGGTGTTAACGCTCCGAAAGAAGTTGCGGTGCATCGAGAAGAAATCTATCAGCGGATTCAGCACGAAAAATCAACAGACGGTGAGTCTGCCTGATTTTTGGGCTGTATTTTCTCCGTAAAATCGTTATGATGCGCGGCGTGTCGGGAAACAGCGCCAACCAAGAGCGACCAATTTCCTGACAACATGCAGTTCCGCATTCCGGAGAGGTGGGTGAGTGGCTGAAACCAGTTCCCTGCTAAGGAACCATACGGGTTACCGTATCGCGGGTTCGAATCCCGCCCTCTCCGCCATATTCCAAAACGCCCCGCATCGCGGGGCGTTTTTCGTTTGGGGCGATGGCTTTTCCCTCAGTGGTCGCCCGGCAGCTGATCCCTGCGCCTGTGCGCCAACATGCGCTACACTACGTCCCCGAATTTTTACGGCTTAAGGTGACCCCATGACCGATACCCTGACCATTGCCCGCCCGGACGACTGGCATCTGCATTTTCGTGACGGTGAATTGCTGGCGGAAACGGTGCCGGCCACGGCCAATGTCTTCGGTCGCGCCATTGTCATGCCGAACCTGACGCCGCCGGTGAACACGGTGGCCCAGGCGGCCGAGTACCGTGAACGCATCATGGCGCAGGTCCCGGCCGGGGTAACCTTTGAGCCGTTGATGGTCTTGTATCTCACCGACAGCACGCCGGTGGAGGAAGTCGCGCGCGCAGCACAAAGTGATTTTGTGCATGCCTTCAAGCTGTATCCCGCCGGGGCAACAACCAATTCCGACAGCGGGGTCACTGATCCGGGCAAGATCATGCATCTATACGAGGCCATGGAAAAGCACGATGTGCCGCTGCTGGTTCATGGCGAAGTGACGGATGCAGAGATCGATATCTTTGACCGCGAAAAGGTGTTTATCGACCGCTACCTCAACGAGATTCGCCAGCAATTCCCGGGCCTGCGGATTGTCTTTGAGCATGTCACGACTGCTGAGGGCGTGAATTTTGTGCGTGAGGCCAGTGCGTTGACGGCCGCCACGGTGACGCCGCAGCACCTGCTGATGAACCGCAACGACCTGCTGGTCGGTGGCGTGCGTCCGCATAACTATTGCCTGCCGATTCTCAAGCGTCGTCAGCATCAGGAAACCATCCAGAAAGCCGTACTGGAAGGCCATGAGCGCTTTTTCCTGGGCACCGATTCCGCTCCCCATGCCCGTAACAAAAAAGAAGCGGCCTGTGGTTGCGCCGGTTGCTATTCCGCTCGCGCGGCGTTGCCGCTGTATGCCTCTTTCCTGGAACAGCACAATGCGCTGGACAAGCTGGAAGGGTTTGCCAGCCATTTCGGGGCAGATTTTTATCGGCTGCCGCGTCACACCGATACCGTCACCCTGGTGCGCAAGCCCTGGTTGGTGCCGGAGGTAATTGATGCCGCCGGGGAAGCCATGGTGCCGTTTTATGCCGGTCAGGAGCTGCCCTGGTCTCTGGCGTAATGTCTCAGGTAACGCATTCTCCTGACATTCAGGATGATCGCCTGCCGGTGATTGTCCTGAGCGGCTTTCTGGGGAGTGGCAAGACGACCCAGCTGAACCACTGGCTATCGCAACGGCAAGACCTTGCCGTGGTGATCAATGAGCTGGGCGATATCGGCATTGATCAGCATCTGACTGAGGCTCAGGGCGTCCCCGTGACACTGCTGGCCGGTGGCTGTGTTTGTTGTGTGGTGCAGGGCTCGCTTTCCTCCACCCTGCGCAATCTGTTCATGGCGCGCAAAAATGGCGAGATCCCGCCGTTCAACAAGCTGGTGCTGGAAACCACTGGTGCGGCAGAACCTTCTGGCGTGGTCGCTCCCTTGCAACAGGATCCGTGGCTGCGAAAACGGTTTGTCTGCCAGTCGGTGATCACGCTGGTGGATGCCCAGGCCGGTGTCGCGGCACTGGAGCGTCATCCTGAGTGTCTGGAGCAGGTGCAAGGGGCGGATCAACTGCTCATCAGCAAGTCCGATCTGTGCACACCCGACTCTCTGGCCGAGTTGAAAGCGCAGCTTGCCCTTCTGAACCCTGACGCAAGCGTTCTGTTGTCACCCGGACCGACGTCCTTGCTCGATCAGGTTTTCCCGCGCCGTTGCCGGATCACGGGGCCCCTGACGTTGTCCACCGGCGTTAGCCTGCAGCCGCAGTTGTCGTCAGTGTCGGTGTCTCGACATCAACTCCACAGTGCCTCATTGCGTTGGGAGGGGCGCTTGTCCTGGCCCCACTGGCAGGCGGCGTTGCAACAACTTGGGAACCAGTGTGGTGAATCTCTGGTCCGTCTCAAAGGGCTGCTCAAGGTAGAAGGCCTTGATGGGCCCTTGCTGGTGCAGTGGACCGGACAAGGGGAGCCGGCGTTATCACCGATGAACGCGTGGCCGGACGGGGATACCACCACCCGGCTGGTGGTGATTGTGCGTCACGATAATCCTGACTTTGTTCATGAACAGGTGGCACACTGGCAGGCATTGCTGCAACAGCTGGGTTGACACAGGACGCTCTCTCCATGGGTTATCTCTTCCTCTCCATTGCGATTCTTGCCGAAGTCGTGGCGACCACGGCGCTGAATGCGTCGCAGGGTTTTACCCGCCTGTGGCCTTCGGTGATCACTGTGCTGGGCTACGGGATTGCTTTCTATGCGTTGTCGCTAACGCTGCGCACCGTTCCCATGGGAATCGCCTATGCCGTCTGGGCGGGGGTTGGTATTGTGTTGATTGCGCTGGTCGGGGCGGTGTTTCTGAAACAGCAACCTGATTTGCCAGCGATGATCGGGATGGCGTTTATCATCGTTGGGGTGGTGCTGGTGACGTTTGTGTCCCGTACCGGCGCCCACTGAATTGTGTCCTCAGCC
This sequence comes from Alcanivorax sp. MD8A, assembly GCF_002888555.1. NCBI lineage: Bacteria > Pseudomonadati > Pseudomonadota > Gammaproteobacteria > Oceanospirillales > Alcanivoracaceae > Alcanivorax > Alcanivorax sp. MD8A. Next base: position 192,807 of record NZ_AQOQ01000001.1, read on the forward strand.
GGAACCCCAATACACCGCGACAACATAAGGAGCAGCCGTGACAGAGCGAATGGATAGCGTTGAGAAGGCGGTCGATTACGTCATTGAGAAGTCCGGCGGGGAGATTCGCCTGGCCATGCCCTTGGGACTGGGCAAGCCCAACCGTTTTTTGAATGCCCTTTATCAGCGTGTTGAACACGATCCTGCTCTGTCGCTGGATATTTTCACGGCGCTGTCACTGGGCAAGCCTGGTGCGGGCAGTGATCTGGAAAAACGGTTTCTCGACCCTTTCGCCGAGCGGATCTTTGCGGATTACGAGCCCCTTGCCTACCTGAAACCCCAGAAGAAGGGGGCGTTGCCCGCCAATATCCGGGTGTTCGAATTCTTTGTGCAGCCCGGCAGCATGCTGGGCAGCGATGTGGCGCAGCAGCATTACATCAGCAGTAACTACACCCACGTGGCCCGAGACCTCAATGCCCGCAAGATCAATGTGGTGGCGCAAATGCTGGCGCACCGCGTGGTGGACGGTGAGGACCAGTACAGCTTTTCCTGCAACCCTGAGGTGACGCTGGATTTGCTGCCTTTGCTCAAGGCGCGCCGGGAGGCCGGAGAGACGATCGTGGCGGTGGGCCAGTTGCATCGTGATCTGCCGTTTATGGAAAACGATGCCATGGTGGGTGACTGGCTGCCGGAAATGGACTTGCTGGTGGATGACCCTGATGGCCATCGCTGCCTGTTCAGCACCCCGAACATGCCGGTGAATATTCAGGATCATTTTGTTGGACTGCATGCGTCCACGCTGGTCAAGGATGGTGGCACGTTACAGATTGGCATCGGTGCATTGGGTGATGCCCTGGTGCACCATCTTCGTCTGCGCGAACAGGATAACCAACGTTACCTGTCTCCCTTGAAAGCCTGGCAGATTCCCGGGGAGCATCAGGCTCTGATTGATCAGGAGGGGGGTACCGCACGCTTTCAGGAAGGCCTGTACGGTTGTAGTGAAATGGTGACCCACGGTCTGTTGCAGCTGGTAGACGACAAGATTATTCGCCGGCCGGTGTATGACTGGGCCCCCCTGCAACAGCTGGAAATGCATAACCCGGCCGAACCCGGCTTGGCCCTGCTGGATGCGCTGCGTGAGCAGTCTGCGATCAGTCGTCGTCTGGATCGCGCCCAGTTACGGTTGTTGAAACGCTTCGGGATTTTCCGTGAGGGCGTGACCAAGAAGGGCGAGCAACTGTTGCTGCCCAATGAGGTTGCGGTGGCCAATGATCTGGATGATCGTGCCACTCGCGAGGCGCTGAAAGCCGTGTTTGGCGACCGGCTCAAAGGGGGCATGGTCATGCATGGAGGCTTCTTCCTCGGGCCAAAGGCATTTTACGACCGGCTGCGCGGGTTGGATGACGCGGAACGGGCGGCCATCAACATGACCCGCATCAGTTATGTCAATCATCTGTACGGTGATGAGACGCTCAAACGTCTGCAGCGCCAGGATGCGCGCTTTGTGAATACCGCCTTTACGGTGACCTTGCTGGGCGCCGCGGTGGCGGATCAGATTGATGATGGCCGTGTGCTCAGCGGGGTTGGCGGGCAGTACAACTTTGTCAGTCAGGCTCATGAACTGGAGGGTGCGCGTTCTGTGATCATGGTACGCGCCTGGCGAGAGCGGGGCGGTGAGGCCATGAGTAATGTGGTGTTCTCCTATGGCCATAACACCATTCCCCGTCACCTGCGTGATATCGTCGTGACCGAATATGGGGTGGCGGATCTGCGTGGCAAGACCGATGAGGAAGTGATCATGGCCATGCTCAATGTGGCTGACAGTCGCTTCCAGATTGAACTGATGGAGCAGGCCCAGGCCGCGGGCAAATTGCGCAAGGACTATCAGATACCCGAGCCCTATCGCCGTAACAACCCCGAACACCTGCATGAGATTGCAGCAGACAACGGTGAGCAGAGTTTCCCCTTGTTCCCGTTGGGGAGTGACTTTACCGATACAGAGCAGCGCTTGCTCAAGGCGCTGACATGGCTCAAGGAAAAAGTCAGCCACAAGGAATATTTGGAGCTGGGACGCGACGCGCTGTTCAACGAAGGCAGTGAGGCTGAATTTGAGCGCGAGTTGGAGCGGATGGACATGAAAACGCCGGAGGGGGTCCGTGAACATGTTTACCAGCGATTATTGCTCACCGCACTTGAGGCGGTCAGCCACTGACAGCTGACGGTCAGTTATCCTGTTCACAGGACAAGGATGTCCTGCGAACATGGCCTCTCGACGGGGCGGTGCAGGGCGCGATTATTCCGGTTTGTCTTTTTTGCGCTCTTCCGGTTTTACCGGTTTGCGCGCAGCAGGGCCGGAGCGGCCTGAGAGTACTCGCCAGAAAGGAATGCGGCGGGTGACAGAGACCATTTCATCTACCGTGTCGCCAATGCCGGACAGTCGATCCACGGTATCGCGCAGGCCTACCAGTTCATCCACGTGTTCGGAAATCTTGAACACCACCATGTAGAACTCAAGCAGAGCTCGCAGCACGGAAGCCAGTACCAGGAAGGTGATCGGCGCTGCCACGAAAAAATAGAAAAGACCACGCCAGGTAGATGCCATGAAGGCTTCCACACAAAGGTATAACAGGCCGAGGCCGATACCGAACAGGGCGATACCATACACCCCCGGCAACACCTGGATGATCATGTATTTATCAAAGCGAAAGTTAAACAGTTCGCGCCAGTACTGAACGATCCAGAAAAAACCGCGGCGCAGCTTTACATTCACTTTCTTCGGTGCCACTTCCGGCGCCGCATTCTCTTTTTTATCTACCATTTTGCGTACTGCTCCTCGACAAAACCGTAGTGTGCCTGGATGGGAATAGAGCGACCGTCCTTGAGTGTCAATTCACCATCGAAACGGCCAAACAGCTGATTAAAATTACTGGCAAAGAGGCCAAGATCGAGGCGCTCTTTGTGGTTGCCGCTGGGGGTAAAGCGCAGATTGACCTGACCACACAGGCTGCGAATTTGCCAGGGTTGCATCAGGTCATCGCGTTGGTAATCAAATATCACGCCAGCGGTAGGTACCATGACGTCATCTACCCACAGGCAGTTTTCGGAAAAGGTCGTCTCATTGACACCGCAAGACAGGTTCAGGCCAATACGGGTGTCACCGACCTTGCTGGACAGGCAGGCCCAGTTCCAGAAGGTTTCCCTGCGCATGTAACCGGCGGAAAAGTCATGGTGACCGCAGGCTCCCAGTTCAGACAGATCCTGACGGTGGCCGTTGCGAGTGAGGTTGCCGGTTACGGTGCGACCGGCAACCTTGTTGGCATACACCCAGCCATTGACGCCGGTTCGGGTGCACAGGGACATGGGTTGATACTGGTTACCCTCACTGAGCACAGCTTCCAGTGACAGGCCATCGAGAGCGATGCTCAGGGTTTTGGTCAGTGAACCCTGGTTGTCCTGGTAGCCGAGTCGGATATCCACCCCTTTTTGTTTGAAATGACTTTCGCCCACCCGGGGTGAGGTGGACATGCTCAGATCGCGTCCCAGGGGCGAGCGCCAAGTGTATTCCTTCAATTCGCCGGTTTTCGGTTCGAAAATATAGAAGAAGGCCATTCCCAGATAGGCGGTATGGGCAAAGGCGCAACCGGCCAGCAGCTCGTTGCTGATGATGCCGAAATACTGGAACTGCTTGTAATGAAAATGCCGGGCGAAACGCGAGGCCGGTTTGCCCATGGGGGTGCGATAGTCCGCTTCCCTGCCGTTGATATGGGCAACGGTATGCGGAAAAACGCCCAAGGCGACCTGGCCCTGATCATCGACCAGAGTGGGTGGCTGTGGCTGGAAATTCATGTGTTGGGCCAAGTGACAGGAACAATAAAGCCCGGCTCCGGGCGCAAATCAGACAGCACCATGACCGGGCGAGAATGCTCCTCAACATAGTCAATGAGCGTGGCGGTATCAATGGTGTTAGTACTTTTGTCCGACATGGACGGGCAGGCCCAGCATGCCCGTGGCACCCGTTGCCACTGCTGGCTAGGCAGCCCCCGGGCGGGAAGCCACCAGCCACGCTCATGACGGGGATGACGTTCCGGTTGTTCAGGGTGGCTGTTACGGTAGAACAAACGGCCCCGGGTCAGCAGCGCACGTCCGTCTACCTTCCAGCCTTCTGCGGCCAGGGTGCGACGGGCCTGGGTGCTCTGGCTGCGGGGCAGTTGCTGCTCGTGCAGATGGGTAAACTTCCGGGCCAGGGTGTCACGGCTGTTGGGGCCGTACCAGTGGTCTGGCGTACCCAGATAGAATTTCAGGGCCAGCTCCCAGTGCCACAGTTTTCCGCTATCAAGATCGCGGACCAACATGTCCAGCTCACCGAGGGTGCGGTGTTCATCGCGGATGGGAAAGTTGCGCGCCACGAGTGCCAAACCGGCGCTGTGCTCAACCAGGGCGGCGACCTGGTTCTCAAACTGCAGACCGATGCGGCCGGGTTGTTGCTGGCCGCGGAGCGACTCTGCAGCCCGGGAGGGCAACGCGGGATCTCGTTGCCATTCCCTGTGCAGCCAGAGCCCGGCATCCTCCCAGGGGGCTGGGGGCAGCAGTGGCGGGGCCTGAACCAGCCAGGTCAGCTGGGTTGCCAGCGTCCCGCCCGCCGGGGCGGCCATCATACCGAGGTGGTCAGGTCTTCACGTCGTCGCAGTTCAGACCGGACTTCCTCGGCCCAGTTGAGCCACGCCTGCTGGTCAAGAATGCCGCGGCGCAGGGTCAGGTAGGTGTACATGTCCTTGTCACCGTTGCGGTCATCCAGCTTGCGCGCCAGATCCTCGAAGGTGGTTAGCCGTTCACGACGAAGGTCGGCCTGATCCTCCAGTTCCCGCAGGATGGAGGAGGGGTCGCTGAGCGCTCCCCCGGCGATCTTGACCATGAAGGCATCCCGGATACGGGGCGGGGCGGCCGGTTTTCGCAGCCACCTGATTAACTCGTCTCGACCTTCTTCCGTGATCCGGTACATTTTCTTGTCCGGTTTGCCATCCTGGGGAATATGGCGAAACTTCACCATGTCCTTCTCATTCAGTTTACCCAGCTCCAGGTAAATCTGTTGGTGGGTGGCGTTCCATACCAGCCCGATACTGTTGGCAAATTCGCGAGCGAGGTCGTAACCGCTGGCTTCCTGATCTTGTAGCAATACAAGTATGGCATGGCGCAATGACACGGCTGACTCCTCGGCAATCTCTTTAATTGTTGTGATACCAGATTGATAGTAGAGAGCCGTGTTATTGCAGCGCAATCCGTTGAATAAGTAGTTTTGTAAAAACTTGGTGAAGTTAGCCAACAAGAGCGCGCCAGTGTAAGTATTTGTTATTAAAAGGCATGCACTATGTTGGCCAAGTGGTCTTGAAACGAAACCGGTGTCGCGCTGCTGTCATCAATGCCGAGAGGGGAAATCCATCAGCATGCTGGCCTGATAGCGACAAGAGGCGGTGAGCTGCTCTTCGGTCAGTTTGGGGATCAAATTGTGAATCAGGCTGCGCGAGGCCTTGCGCGTGGTTTCTACCCCCACGCTGGCAATCTTGCGCAGCACCGGACCGAATTTCAGCAGCGCCATGGGCTTTTCGAAGTACCAGTGAATGGATTCGTCGGTGACTTCCAGCAGGTATTCTTCCAGTTCCCGGCGGGCTTCTTCGAAATCCCCGTTTTCACACAGGTTGGGCAGGTTGGCGCCCTTCATGGCGAGCCCTTCGTTAACCGGAAATGCCACGTACCAGGCCTTTCCGTCTTCTCCAGGTTGGCGCACCTGGTCCATGTAGCTGGCAGAGTCCTGATTCTGTTTCAGGTCCATCTTGCGAGCGCTACGGCCGACCACCAGCGAGGTCGCTTTGCTGATGGTGGAACAGGTCATGTTGACCACCTTGAGCATGCCGGAAGACAGATTGGCGGCTTCCGAGGCGCGCAGCATGAATGCCTGCAGTGCCTCATCAATGAAGATGGCCATGATTTCCTCGATTTCCTTGGGTTGCGGCTTGCTGGCACCACCCTGCATATCGCGGATAAAAGCGTCGGTTTTGGTGTGGAGAGTCTCGCTGGACTGAAAGGCCACATGAGGATTTGTCATTATTCGGCTCCCGATGACTGGAGGAAAGGATGATACCCATGGGTATTTGCCGACCCAATGACCAAAATTGCCGGGTTTCTATTTCTTTTTGTGGCGCAATGGCTGATGATTCGCGGCCATTGTCGGGTTTGCCGGGGTGAGGAGAAAACATGTTAGGCGTCATCCACGCGGATGCAGACCAGATCAAGCAATGGCTGCAACAGGCGAATATTCAGCATTACATCTGTGAGCACTGCCATGGCCTGCACCTGTCGGAATTGCAGGGGCGTGAAGGTGTCGTGGATGCACGGCTGTTTGTGGAAGACGATGGCGTGTTGCTGACCACCGAACTGGAAGTGCGCCCGGCAGCTCTGTTTGCGGTGCAGGCTGAGCTGAGTCGTTTGAACATGGCCTTCCCGTCCATCAAGCTGTTCCTTGATGTCAACGACGATTCCCTGCCTCGGCTGGTTGCCTGCGATCTGCTGCTGGGGCGCCGGGGGATTACCTTTGATCAGTTCATTTACTTTGTGCAGGCCACGGTGGATGCCACCCTGCAACTGATGGATGAATGTCAGCAATTTCACTGGCTGATCTGGCCGGATGAGATCGATAGCGAAAGCGCCCCGGGCGAGGCGCTGCACTAGGAGCACGGTGTGCGCGACAATGAGGACCTGTTGGGTGGCATGGGTGGAGATCAGCTCGATGGCCTGATAGGTCGTCTGCTGGCTGACGGTTATGCCGTCATGCCGGGTTATTTCTCCTTACCGGTGGTGCAGGCCCTGCGTAACGAAGCCATGGAACGGGACGGACTGGGCGAGTTCCGGTTGGCCGGCATCGGCCGTCGCCAGGAGCACCAGCAAGACACCCGGATTCGCAGCGACCGTACCTGTTGGCTGAAAGGCAATACCCTGGCGCAGTGCCAGTGGCTGGAAGCCATGGAGCAGCTGCGTCTGCAGGTCAATCGCGCCCTGTTCATGGGCCTGTTCGAACTGGAATCCCACTTTGCCATCTATGGGCCTGGCGATTATTACCAGCGCCATATGGATGCGTTCAATGGCAACAACGGGCGCTTGCTGTCCGTGGTGCTTTACCTCAACGAAGGCTGGCAGAGCGAGTGGGGCGGACGCTTGCGTATCTGGGCGAGCCCTGATGACACCGTGGTGGCCACGGAGGTAGAGCCCCGTGCCGGGACGCTGGTGGCCTTCCTGAGCGAGAAAATTCCCCACGAAGTCTTGGCAGCTACCCGGGAACGATACAGTATTGCCGGATGGTTTCGCTGCAACAACACTACTGCCGACTGGCTCGATCCACCGCGCTGATCCTGGCTTTCCTGCTGGGGGCTGCGCCTGTCCATGCCCAGCTCTGTGGTGAACCGGGTCGAGACGGTCAGGCGATTTCCGACCCCATCCTCAACAGTTATTTCACGGGAAGTGATGACGCCTCACTGGCGGCGGGAAGCCGTGAGCTGGTGTTGACTCGCGCCCGTGGTTCCCATCCGCTGCTTCCCGGCGATCTTGCCTTGTTGATGCAGGTGCAAGGGGCGACCATCAGTACCCGTAATGACCGTCGCTATGGCGTGCTGGCCTCCCACACGCTGAAGGCGGAATGGCTGCGTATCGACAGGGTTGACGGGGGGCGGGTGCAGGTAAAGGGCGCCGGGGCAGGCGGTGGATTACTGCATGCCTATCACAACCAGCCCGCCGGTCCGGATCATGGGCGTGCCCGCTGGCAGCTTGTGCGGGTGCCCCAATTTGATTCCCTCACCCTGGATCAGGATGTACGGGCGTTGCCGTGGGATGGTTTTACCGGCGGTGTGCTGGCACTGGATGTGCGTCGCGGCCTGGCCCTGGCAGGCCATGCCCTGAATGTGGACGGGGCAGGTTTGCGAGGGGCGCCGGCGGTGTCGTTGCAGGGTGCGTTGGGGAATCCGGACGATTGGCGCTACAGCGCGCCTAACCCGGAGGATCAGGCGCTGGGCTATGGTCACCATGGCAGCAAGGGGGAAGGGATCGCCGGGACCCCGGTCATGATCGATCCGCAACAGCCTGGCTACCCGGAGGGAGGCATGGCGCGAGGCGCGCCAGCCACCGCAGGTGGCGGCGGTAACGCCATGGATGTGTCCCATCGGTTGCTCGCCAGTGGTGGCGGGGGGGGGAACGGTCAACCCGGTCAGGCGGGCCAGCCCCAGTCAGGGGGCGGCCTGGGCGGTCACAAGGCTCCACCAGGCCCCTGGTTGGGCAGTGGCGGTGGCGCCGCAGCCCGTTCAGCGGGCACGGGTGGCGATGGCGGTAGCGGTGGCGGCCTGATACTGATTCGGGCGGCGGCGGTGACCGGCCCTGGCGCTCTGACCTTGCGGGGGAATCCCGGCAGTGCAGCGGGCAAGGCCGGAGGCGGTGGTGGCAGCGGCGGCACCCTGTGGCTGGATATGCCCTCTGACGTGTCGTTGTCGCTGAAAGCGGATGTGTCCGGGGGGGGCGGAGCCGCGGGTGGCGGCAACGGCGGTGAAGGGCAGAGCTTGTCCGCGGATGGCCGGGAAGGTTTTCCCGCCTTTCCATTGTCAGGCGCTCAGGCCGGTTTCCGTTGTCGTCCGGCCGGACACTGGATTTCCGGCAGACTGTTTCTAGATAACGGCGCGGCGGATCCTGCCCAGGCCTTCAATGCCCGGTTTGACGATGGCGAACAACCGGTCGTTGACCGGCAGCTGCGATTGACCGGGGCCGGTGTGCGCCCGCAGGCCGTTTCTACGGACAGACAGGGACAGTTCAGCCTGCGTTTGTCGGAGGCGGAGAGTCGCGGTCAGTCCTTGCGATTGTCCTTGAGCCTGGCGGACGAAGAGCGCTTGCCGGCGCTGCCGGTGTTGAATCGCACGCCTGCACAACAACAGGGGAAACAGCTTGAGTGGTCGCTGACGGCGACCCCGGACCAGCATTCCGGCCCGTTGGCGATAGGGCTGGTGACCTTGCCGCAGTGGCAGGGCGCGGCCTCCCAGTCCGTGCCCGTGGGTGGCAAGGCGGTGCTGACCTTCCGCTACCATGCCTCGGTGAGTGGGCAGGTGCACTTTACCAGTGATAGCGAGGCGGTCAGTGGGCTGCTCATGGACCGGGAATGTTCCGGCGACAGTGAGCGTTGGCAAACCGGCAGTAGCCCGGGCTGGAACGTGGTGGCCGGAGAGTTGTTATGCGTGCGGGTGCCGGTGGCATTTGACGGCAGCAAACGCACCGTCACCGTCATTGCCCGTACTCAGCCTGCTGGTGCGCCACAGGGCTTCTCGCTGCCGACACAGCGAGCGTCCACACAGCTCAGTCCTGCTCACTGACCGTCTGTCCGTCGCGCGACAAAAGTTCGACGGATGCCTCTTGAAAGCCGGTTGGCTATCCCCATTTTCTGAATTGTGACAACAGACCGGTCTGACACTGTGCTCTGCTCTGAGAGTGCATGTCTGTCACACACAAACCTGTACGTTAAACCGTGAATCAGTGGATGCCTGCGGGGTCTGCTGCTGACGATGGAATGAGGATAGTGTGTATGAATACCGGATTTTCTCTTGCCCCTTTGTTTCGCCATTCGGTGGGCTTCGACCGTTTTGATGAGCTGCTGGATGCCGCGCTGCGTGCGGATCAGTCCAACGGTTTTCCTCCCTACGACATCATCCGCGAAAGTGATGGGCGTTACCGCATTGTGATGGCGGTGGCGGGGTTTGCCCGCAGTGATATCGAAATCACGGTAAAGGAAAACGAGCTGAAGATTCGCGGTAACTTGGCCAGCCAGGATGACAGCGAACGGACCTGGCTGCACCGTGGCATTGCCCGCCGCGCCTTCGAGCGCACTTTCAAGCTGGCCGACCATGTGGAAGTGGATGGCGCAGGCCTTGAAGATGGGCTGCTGACGGTCACTCTCAACCGTATTATTCCCGAGGAGAAAAAGCCCCGGGTGATTCAGGTGGATGGCGCGCCATCGCCTACAAAAAGTAATTGATCGCTAACAGTCTGTGACGCGGATTTTGTGACACAGTAAAGGGGCCGGTAAGGCCCCTTTTTGTTAGCGTCGGAAGGGTAGCTCAGGCGCCGATCCGCCATTTCAGTGGTTTTCTGCAAGGAGTCGCTGAACAACTGCTGGATTGGGGTGCCAGGGTATGTACCGCAGTCCACCTTGTGGGACGGCCAGGAAGGCCGTGCGGTCCGAACATTGTCAGCCACAGGGAGAGGCATGCAATGAAACGTCTTTATTACTTCACCAAGTCCCTGACGTCCGTTCAGGGGATCACCCGTGATCTTCAACAAGTCGGTATCGGCGAAAATCGCATGCATGTCATGGGCACCGATACCATGGCCATTGCCCAGGCCCACGTGCATGGCACGACCACCTGGGAAGAAACCGACATAATGCATTCCGGGTTTATGGGCGCGCTGATCGGTATGGGCGTCGGTTTGCTGGCCGGATTCCTGATCGCCGGGGCAGACCCCTGGGGCATGCAACTGGAAAGCGGGGCCATCATTGGCGCCACCCTGTTTGGTACCTGTTTTGGTGCCTGGTTGGGAGGGTTGCGTGGGGTGTCTTCCCAGAATCACCATCTGACGCCTTATCTGGATCGGGTGGAGCAGGGAGACTACCTGATGATGGTGGATGCCGATGACGACCAACAGGCGGGCAGGGTGGAAAAGGTGATGAAAAACCACCGCCACGAAGCCGAAGAAGCCGGCCGTGAGGAGCATTTCAGCCCGTTCGATTGAGTGTGTTTCGTCTGGAAACACAGGAACGGTTTGTGGGAGGTTCTCTCTGCGGTTGACGCCCGCAGTTCGGGGCCTCCACTGTCCTCCTCCTGTGGGAGAAGCCTGGGCGCCTTTATGCCGTTTCCAGCCAGGTGGCTGCCACATCCAGCATGCGCTGACTGAATCCCCATTCGTTGTCATACCAGGCAAGCAGTTTGAACTGCTGGCCAATCTGCTGGGTGTGATTGATGTCCACGATGCAGGAATAGGGCTGGTGATTGAAATCCCCGGACACCAGCGGCAGGTGATTGATCGCCAGCACACCCTGTAACGGGCCGTGGGCGGCATTGCTCAGGGCTTCGTGCACGGCGTCGATCGTGGCGGGTTTCTCGAGGGTAACGGTCAGGTCCACCAGCGACACGTTCAATGTGGGGACCCTGACCGCCAGCCCGTCCAGCTTGCCGGCCAGATGCGGCAATACCTTGCCCACCGCGCGGGCGGCCCCGGTGCTGGTAGGAATCATGTTGACTGCGGCGGCGCGGGCGCGCAGCAGGTCGCCATGGGCCTTGTCCACCAGATTCTGGTCATTGGTGTAGCTGTGTACGGTGGTCATCAGGCCTTGGCGTACGGTAAAGGCCCGGTCCAGTACCTCGACCAATGGCGCCAGACAATTCGTGGTACAGGACGCATTGGAGACAATCTGCTGGCTTGCCGTCAGCTGCTCATGATTGACCCCGTAGACCACCATGGCATCGGCATCGTCCACAGGATAACTGGCCAGCACCCGTGGTGCGCCAGCGTCCAGGTGGTGCTGGAGCTCGGCGCGATGCTTGAACTTGCCCGCGGCTTCAATCACCAGATCCGGTTTCAGGCTGGCCCACGGCAGGGTGGAGAGTTCCGCACGAGAGAAACAGGGGATGCGGTGGCCGTCAATTTCCAGATGACTGCCGTCATAGTGAACCGAGTGAGCCCAGCGCCCGTGGGTGCTGTCGAAGGCCAGCAGGTGCGCCAGCACGGTAAAGTCGGCCAGGTCATTGATGGCCACCAGCTCAAAGCGGTGGCCGGCCGGGTGATCCTGCAGGGCGCGGACAATGCAGCGGCCAATGCGTCCAAAGCCATTGATAGCAATACGAAATGTCCTGTTTGTATTCATCGTTCAGGCTCCGTCTACCATCCGTTTCCAGTGTAGACCCGGGCACCATTTTGCCGCCAGTCTGATCAAGCTTTGTTCAGATGGACGGCAGGAACCGGTGTTTTGCCGAGACGCCCTTGCAAAGCCACAAGGCTTTGGCCACAATGCGCGCTCGCTGTGCGGCTGTCACGCTGCGCGCGCGTTATGGTCGACCCGTCGGTCCCCCCGCAACGACAAGCTGTAAACCCCGCCAGGCCCGGAAGGGAGCAACGGTAGCAGTGGACTCGTGTGCCGGGGTGTGGCTGGCGGGAAGACCTCCTAATCCCGCTTCACCGCTTCTCGCAAATACACTCCCCAAACACGCTTCCCAAAACCGTTGCTCGCACTGTCCTCGCTTCGGGAACTTCGTTAGCATAAGCGACTGAATTTCAATTCCTTTGTCGTGGTGGCTGCGAAAGCTGCTGGAGTGCTATGAGTTATCAGGTCCTTGCCCGGAAATACCGCCCCCGTACCTTCGATGAACTGGTGGGGCAGGAGCATGTCTCGCGGGCACTGATGCATGCACTGGATCAGGACCGTTTGCACCACGCCTACCTTTTCACGGGGACCCGCGGGGTGGGCAAGACCACCATTGCCCGTATTCTGTCGCGCTGCCTGAACTGTGAGCAGGGCGTCAGTGCCCGGCCCTGCGGTGTGTGCCCGACCTGTCAGGAAATTACTGACGGCCGCTTTGTCGATTTGATTGAAGTGGATGCGGCCAGCCGCACCAAGGTAGAAGACACCCGCGAGCTGCTGGATAACGTGCAATACGCACCGACCCGTGGCCGATACAAGGTGTACCTGATCGATGAGGTGCACATGCTGTCAGCGCATTCGTTCAATGCGCTGCTCAAGACCCTGGAAGAGCCGCCTCCCCATGTGAAATTCCTGCTGGCCACCACGGATCCGCAGAAGCTGCCGGTTACCGTGTTGTCCCGCTGTTTGCAGTTCAGCCTCAAGGCGCTGCCTGCAGAGCAGATCGCAGGCCATTTGAAGGCGCTGCTCGACAAGGAAATGATTCGCTACGACGAACCGGCCTTGTTGTCATTGGGCAAGGCGGCTCAAGGCTCCATGCGTGATGCCCTGAGCTTGACGGACCAGGCCATTGCGTTTGGCAGCGAACAGCTCAGCAGTGAGGCGGTCAACGCCATGCTGGGCACGGTGGATCGCAATCATGTACTCACCTTGCTGGTCGCGCTGGCCGAGCAGGAGCCTGCAGGGGTGCTGGCTGCACTGGCATCAGTGTGTGAGCACAGCCCCGGTGAGCTGGCATTGCTGGATGAGTTGATCACCCAGCTCCATCAGATCGCCGTGTGCCAGGCGGTGCCGGGCAACCATGATGAGGCCGTATCGCAATTGGCCGCGGCGCTCACCGCAGAACAGGTACAACTTTATTACGACGTTGCCTTGCGTGGCCGGCGTGACTTGCAGGATGCACCGGATACCCGTGCGGCACTGGAAATGCTGTTGCTGCGCATGGTGCTGTTCACCCCCAAAGGTGTGCTGCCTGCCCAGGGGGGCGGCACTCCGGCAAAAAAGCCTGAAGCGGCGGTAGCGTCAGCCACGGCTGACGGGCGTCCGGACCTGCGTGCCTTGCTGGATGCGCCCGCCTCAGCGACAGTGACAACACCGGCAGAGGCTCAGGCCGCGCCGCCCGTGCCGGAACCCGCGGTGACGCCATCGCCAGAAGCGATTCCTGCTACCCCTGCAGACTCTGCCTCAGCGAGTCAGCCGTCACCGGGGAATGCCGTTTCCACCGCGGAGCAAGAGGTGCCGCCCTGGGAGGACGAACCGCCACCCTGGGAGGATGACGCACCTGCACCCGCAGAGATGCCGAAGCCCAACCCCACAGCGTCTGACCCCTCGGCCACTTCCGAGCCAGAACCCGAGGCGGAGCCTCTGGCGCCGTTGCCGGAGCCGTCGTCGCCAAGCGACGTGGCCCCCTGGTGGGCGTCGTTACTGCAACGCCTCGATCTCGATGGCACGGTGCGTCACATTGCCCGTAATGCTGTGCTCGTCAGTCGGGATGATCCTCACTGGACCTTGCGAATCAGCACCGGGCACCAGGTGTTGGTGAACCGGGAACGGCTGGATGAACTGTCTGCGGCACTGGGTAACTACTTTCAGCGTCGCATCCAGGTACAGGTAGAATATGAGCAGCAAGCCGGGGATACCCCGGAGGCCATGGCCGAGGCCAGACGGCAGGAACTGCTTGTCGAGGCCACCCAAACCCTGCACCAGGATCCAGTGGTGCAACAGCTGGTTGGTCGTTTTGGCGGTCGGCTGGATGAAGACAGCGTCACCCCGAAAGAAACGGTGGAATAACCCGTAACGGGGAGGAGATAACCATGGATTTCGATATCAACTCTCTCATGCAACAGGCTCAGGCCATGCAAGAGAAAATGAAGAAAATGCAGGACGAAGCCGCCAACGCCGAAGTGACCGGCGAAGCGGGCGCGGGCCTGGTCAAGGTGATCATGAATGGGCGCCACGACGTGAAGTCGGTGAGCGTGGATGATTCCCTGATGAGTGAGGACAAGGAACTGCTGGAAGACCTGTTGGCAGCCGCGGTGAACGATGCGGTACGCCGGGTGGAAAAGCAGCAGCAGGACAATATGCAGAACATGGCGGGGGGCTTTCCGTTTCCGCCAGGCTTCAAGCTGTAAGGCGGCCAAGTGAAACACGCACCGCTGGTCGATCAGCTGATACATGCCTTCACTTGCCTGCCCGGCGTGGGGCCGCGTTCTGCACAGCGTATGGCCTATGCCTTGCTCGATCGCGGCCGAGAACAGGGCCGCCGTTTGGGCGATGCCCTGCATGCCGCCATGGACGGGGTGCAGCATTGCCAGCGGTGTCGCAATTATGCCGAAGCCGAGTTGTGCCCCATTTGCGAAAGCCCCAAGCGGGATAGTTCGCTGATCTGCATTGTGGCCACGCCGGCCGATGTCCTGGCTTTCGAGCAGTCCGGAGAGTATTTGGGACAGTATTTCGTACTGATGGGCGAGCTGTCGCCGCTGGACGGGATTGGCCCTCGAGAGTTGGGCCTGGATGTGCTGGAACAGCGCCTGCAGGGTGGAGAAATCCGCGAGCTGATTTTGGCAACGGGGACCACCGTGGAGGGAGAGGCCACCGCTCACTATGTGCTGGATATCGCCCAGGATGCCGGTGTGCAGGTGACCCGTATCGCCCAGGGCGTGCCCATGGGGGGAGACCTGGAGTTCGTCGACGGCGCCACCCTCGCTCAGGCGCTCAAAGCCCGCCGCCCTTTCGGTAGCTAGCAGTTACGAGCTACGAGCTACGAGCTACGAGCTACGAGCTACGAGCTACGAGCTACGAGCTACGAGCTACGAGCTACGAGCTACGAGCTACGAGCTACGAGCTACGAGCTACGAGCTACGAGCTACGAGCTACGAGCTACGAGCTACGAGCTACGAGCTACGAGCTACGAGCTACGAGCTACGAGCTACGAGCTACGAGCTACGAGCTACGAGCTACGAGCTACGAGCTACGAGCTACGAGCTACGAGCTACGAGCTACGAGCTACGAGCTACGAGCTACGAGCTACGAGCTACGAGCTACGAGCTACGAGCTACGAGCTACGAGCTACGAGCTACGAGCTACGAGCTACGAGCTACGAGCTACGAGCTACGAGCTACGAGCTACGAGCTACGAGCTACGAGCTACGAGCTACGAGCTACGAGCTACGAGCTACGAGCTACGAGCTACGAGCTACGCTCGATTGGAATGGAAAACCCAAAATAGTTCCCGGCTTTTTAAGAACGGAAACGCCTGTCAGGTCGTTGAGTTCGGCGCCAATAAATAACCCGAGCACTCCGTAGGAGCGGTGGTTCCACCGCGATGATGGTGGCGGAGATCGCCTGAGCGATTTCCGCCCTACGGGTGAGGCCGCAGCCGGAGAGAAGCATCGCACGCTGTGTGGCCGGAAGGGGGAGCGGCGCATGGCTACCAGACTCTCTCTGTGCAGGCACCTGAGAGACCACCCCTCCAGAACAATCGTGCCGTAGGCGAACGCTCCTGCGGCAAGGCTCAGCTTGGCACCGCCCCGGCTTTTCCTCGCAGTTGAAAGCGCGTAACTGCCCTTGTCCGTTATTCTCTGTTAAGGTTTCAGCCAAGCAAGCGCTTGGTTTATATCTTTTCAGCGAGGGAGGCCCTATGAGCGCACTGGACTATTTCAATGAAACTCACCAGATGGTGCGCGACACCGTACGCAAGTTCGTGGAACGTGAAATTCTTCCCCATGTAGATGACTGGGAAGAGGCGGGGGAGTTTCCCCGCGAGCTTTATGGCAAGGCGGCAGAGGCCGGGATTCTGGGCATCAATGCGCCCGAGGAACTGGGGGGCACCGGTGAGGATGTGTTCATGAAGATTGCCGCCTGTGAGGAGCTGGTGCGCAGTTCTTCCGGTGGCCTGTGTGCCAGCCTCGGTTCCCTGGATATCGGTCTGCCGCCGGTCTGGAAGTGGGGCAGTGAGGCCATGAAGCAGAAGGTGGTGCCCGAGGTGCTTGGCGGTGAAAAGATCTCGGCACTGGCAATCACGGAACCCAATGGCGGCTCGGACGTGGCCAACCTTCGAACCCGTGCGGTGCGCGAGGGCGACCACTATGTGGTGAACGGTGCCAAGACATTCATTACCAGTGGTGTCAGGGCGGATTACTACACTGTGGCGGTGCGTACCGGTGACAAGGGGTACGGAGGCATCAGCCTGCTGCTGATCGAAAAAGGCACTCCCGGCTTCACTGTGGGACGCAAGCTAAAGAAGATGGGTTGGTGGGCATCCGATACGGCCGAGCTGTTCTTTGAAGACTGTCGGGTCCCGGCAGAAAACCTGATCGGGCCAGAGAATGGCGGCTTCTATTGCATCATGAGCAACTTCCAGATGGAGCGCTTGATTCTGGCGGTAACCGCCAATAGCACCGCCCAGCTGGCATTGGATGAATGCCTGCGCTACGTGAAAGAGCGTGAGGCCTTTGGTCGTCCGCTGGCGGGCTTTCAGGTGACCCGCCACAAGCTGGCGGAAATGGCCACAGATATTCGTGCCAGTACGGAGTTCACCTATCGGGTGGCGGCACGCATTGCGGCCGGGGAAAACTGTGTTCTGGATGTGTCCATGGCCAAGAATGTGGCGACCCGTTGTGCAGACCGGGTGACCTATGACGCCGTTCAGCTGTTCGGTGGAAGCGGCTATATGCGCGGCACCATCGTTGAGCGCCTCTACCGGGACAATCGCATTCTGTCCATTGGCGGCGGCACGCACGAAATCATGAATGAGGTGATTGCCAAGCAGATGGGGTTGTGAGCTATCAGCTATCAGCCGTCAGCGGTGAGTTGTGGAAGTCAAAAGCCGTTGCAAAACCAGAGTTACGCGATTTTGCTTTTCATAGCTCATAGCTCATAGCTCATAGCGCGCGTTTGATCCTACAACGAAAGAGGCCGCGCCCAGGGTTTGGGCGCGGCCTCTTTGCTTTCAGTCACTGATACACTTTAATCGTGTTGCAGCTTGCAGCTTGCAGCTTGCAGCTTGTAGCTGTCAGGTACACTCGGCACGGCTCTGATCCAGCTTGCAGCGAACCTTGCGCAGCATGTCGAGCATGGTCGGGTCATAGTAGCCTTCGGTACGCAGCTGGTCGCGGGCTTCCTGCATCAGCACTTCGTATTCCTGTTTGTCGGCATCCGGAATCTCGACCCACCAGCGCTGATCGACCTTGGATTCTTCTTTCTTCAGCTGATCCAGGATGCGGTCCAGGTTGTTGTAGAAATACTCACGGGATTTCTGCGCAGTTTCTGCCGGGAAGGCCTCTTTCTTGGCAATCAGCTGGATAGTGAGCTGAACCAGCGGATAGTTGATGATGCCACCGTCAGGAGACAGCCCCTTGTACAGCTCCAGTGCCTCGTAGGCAGCCAGTGGTGCAGCGATCACGTCCACCACGCCATTGTTGAACTTGGTGGAGAAGTTGGTGATGTCCGAGGCCACCGGGGTCGCACCCACCTGTGAGACCAGCTTGGCCTGGGTTTCGTCATATTCGAGTACCGCTACGCGCTTGCCCGCTGCCTTGGCCAGGGTGTTCACTTCCTTGTCGTTAACGAAGACATACGCTGCACCTGCGGGGGCGATACCCATCACCTGGTAGGAGCCCTGTGACAGTTTGCCGGCGCTTTGCGGGTGAGACAGCACCTGCAGCACCAGACGCATGTGGTCCATGGTCGGGATTGCACCGATGGAATCCACGGTACCGGCATACTTGTTGAAGCCGCGGCCACGGATACCGGTGATCAGGGCGGCTTCACAGACACCCGCCTTCAGGTCTTCGGCGGCGATAGCTTCATTGGTGTAAGGAATCAGTTCGGCTTCCAGGCCCCAGCCCAGAGCGGCGGCCTGCCAGTCTTTCATGGCGCCCATCATGGGCCCCACATTACCGACGATATCGAAAACACAGATCTTGGTCTTGGTGGCGGCCTGGGCTGAGAACGGCAGCGTCAGGGCACAGACGGCCACGAGAGAGGTGAACAGCTTCTTCATCAGTATTTCCTGCTTGTTATTACTGGTATGTCTGCTGATGTGCAGCGGTTGGCTTCGATACTAGAGACAAGTACAAGGAAAGCAAAAACCCCTTGCGTCAGATTGTGGAGCATTTGGGTCAATCCGGTCAGGGAACCTTTCAGCCGCGTCTTGACCTGCGTATTTCACCGGGGGTCTGGCCGGTCCAGCTCCGGTAGGCCTTGCTGAAACTGGCCTGGTCACTGTAGCCCAGATGCTCGGCGATTTTTTCCAGCGGCATGTCGGTTTCTTCCAGATAGCGAGTGGCAAAGGTCTCGCGCACCTCATTGCGTATGGCACTGAAGGCCTGATCCGCCAGGCCCAGGTGGCGGCGGACAGAGCGGGGGCTCATTCCCAGTTTCTGGGCGATACGTTCCAGGCTGCTGTTGCGGCCGGGTTCGCGCATGATTTCCTGACGTACCAGAGTGGCAACGCGCAGACTGTCGGTTTTTTCGAGGTCTTCCCGGGAGCGGGCGGCAGCCAGGTAGCCTGCCACACTGGCATCGTCGTCGCGGATCTGGCGCCCGGACAGGGGCATCAGCACACGGTTAGCCGGACAGTTGAAGCGCACGGCGACATCTTTGGCCAGTTGCTGCCAGCCAAGGGATTTGCCCGGGCAGGGGAAGTCGAATTCGAAGGTGAAGCGGCGGCATACCAATGAGGCCAGGGCATGGATGCTGCCCATGTAGATATTGGCGATGGTGGGTTTGAGCTCCCCGAAATCCCAGTTGTCGTGCAGGCGGATGGAAATCAGGTCCCCGGAGCAGTGAATTTCCATGTCCATCAAGGGCAGGGACACACGCAGGTACTGAACCACCATGTTCACCAGCTTGCGAAAATCCTGCTGGCCGAGCAAGGCAAAACCGAAAAGGCCATGCCCTTGCAGATCCAGTTCCTGCCCAAAGCGAAAGCTGGAGGTCACATCATCCAGGAGTTTTTCGCCTTGACCCAGTAACTGGCAAATCTGTTTAACCGAAAGGTAGGCATCAGGATTCTCAAGAGTGGCGGAATCAATCCCGGCATTTTCGAGTACGATCGTTCCATTAATTCCGCGTTTCTGGACAAACCGTAAATACCGGCGGGCATAACGAACGGAAATCAGCGGAACGTCGAGAGCCATTCCATTGTTCTTCATTTTTTTACCCGACTTTTTTACCTGGGAGTTTTGCGGAGGCTCCCTGGAACCTGTTGTTGTTATGGGTGAGAACCGGGTCTCACTATGTCGCTTTTAACAAAAACCAAAAAGGATGATTGCCTTTTTTAACAAAAAACTGGCCGCTTTAACTATTAAGCCATTGACCATAGATGGCCATGATGTCCGCCCGCTTTTATCGCATAAAAATAAACATGGAGCGAGAAAATGAAAAGGGAAAAAGCTGCTTGTCTTAAGGCACGTTATGTACCTATTTCTAAAGTATCAGTTCCGATAGTGAGAAGAATGTATGAGATATATTCTGGATACTACGAAAATATAAGTCTGGAACTGTTTTGCCAGGATTTGGGAGAAAAAAATGGCGTGTTTTTGGTGGAGGATCGCTCTACCAAGCGCGTGGTAGGTTTTTCTACCATGAAGACCCTGCACATGAAGGCGGGCAACCGCGTGGTGAAAGGGGTGTTCAGCGGTGACACAATTCTCGAAAAGGAATACTGGGGTAACAAGGCGCTGCATGTTGCCTTTTTCTTCCGCATGATTCGCGAAAAACTTCGTCATCCTTTTCAGCCGTTGTTCTGGTTGTTGATTTCCAAGGGCTACAAAACCTATTTGCTGATGGCAAATAATTTCCACAATTATTATCCAAGCCCAGAGCGTCACTGCGAGAAACTGGAAGGCTTGGTGGATAATTACTGCGAGAGACTTTTTAGCGATTATTATCGTGCTGAACAGAAAATTCTCGATTTTGGTGATGGCTATACCCACCTCAAATCCGACGTGGCAGGCATTACCGATGACATGCGTCAGCGTAACGTAAAAATCAGTTTCTTTGAGCAGCGTAACCCGACCTGGGAACGGGGAACGGAGCTGCCCTGTATTGGTGAAGTCAGCTATTCGCTGATTCTGCATTACCCCTTTTCGTTGTGGAAAAAACTGCGCCGCAAAACCAGCGAAACGATCTCTGCGGTCCCGGCCAATAATTAAAAAACGGGGGCTCCCATGCTCGGACATCAACTGCTCAAGCTGGCCACCTGGCCCGGCGAGCGGCGTTTCGCCCATTCCCGTGAAAACATGGAACAGGTGCAACGCCATAATCTGGCAGCACTGCTGAAACAGGTTTGTGCTTCTGCGCGTCACGCCGATGGAACGTTGCAGGCGGATATGAGCTGGGAGCAGTTTGCTGCCCGTCAGCCGGTGACCGATTACGACCATTGGCGTGAGGCTATCGAGCATAGCCGTCTACAGGGTGGGCCAGGGCTCACGGCCTCGCCGGTCAGTCGTTATCAGCCTACCAGCGGCTCCACCTCAGCCATCAAATGGGTGCCCTACACCCGCCAGTTCCTGGCAGAACTGGACAACGCCATCAGTCCATGGGTGGTAGACCTCTATCGTCAGTTTCCGGGTCTCAAGCGTGGCCGCCATTATTGGTCCATGTCCTGGGTGCCCACGGCACTGCGCGAGTCCATGAGTGATGAGATCAATGATGACCTGCAGTTGATGTCGCTGGGCAAACGTCTGCTGGCAGGGGCAACGCAGTCGGTACCGCAAGAGGTATCGCTGGCGCGCACCTCTGACGATTCGTTGTTCTCGACACTGGCTTATCTGGCGGCAGATGAGTCGCTGTCCATGATGTCTATC
The DNA here is from genome assembly GCF_002888555.1 of Alcanivorax sp. MD8A. Lineage (NCBI taxonomy): Bacteria > Pseudomonadati > Pseudomonadota > Gammaproteobacteria > Oceanospirillales > Alcanivoracaceae > Alcanivorax > Alcanivorax sp. MD8A. The sequence continues at coordinate 214,091 of NZ_AQOQ01000001.1, forward strand.
TGGAGCCCGACTTTTGGTCTGGGCATGCTCAAGGCCATGGCCCAGTGGCGTGAGGAGCTGGCCGAGGTGCTTGCCACCGGGAAGTGGGGCACTCGCATGCTGGGCGTGGAGGGGGCCGGGTGTCCGGTTTCTCACCGAGCAGCCAGTTTGCTGAGGCAATGGGATGGCCGCCTTGGGGCTGACTTTTTCATGGCGCTATGGCCGCGACTGGCGTTGGTCAGTGCCTGGGACACGGCGGCTTCTGCGCCCTGGGCCAAGCAGCTTCACGGGCTCCTTCCTCAGGCGGCGTTTCAGGGCAAGGGCTTGTGGGCCACCGAAGGGGTGGTGACGATTCCTTATCAGGGCCAGCACACACTGGCTTATCGAAGCCATGTGTACGAATTCCAGGACCCGGAGGATGGCTGTATTTATGCGCCCTGGGAGCTGGAGCCAGGTCAGCAGGTGATGCCGCTGCTGAGCACGGGCAGCGGGTTGTTGCGTTATCGGCTGAAAGACCTGGTCAAGGTGGAGGCGTTGAGCCAGGGCGTACCGGTGCTGACCTTCCTTGGACGGGCGGGCACAACCGACCTGGTAGGAGAGAAGCTGACGGCTCCTGTGGTGGAATCTGCCATTGCCGGTCTTGCGCTGCCGCCGACGGCGACCCCGGTGTGTACCGTGGGTGTGGAAGATGCCGGTGAGGGTAAGCCGGGCTACTTGCTGCTGCTCGAGGGGTATGGCTGTGATGGCCCGGCGCTGGCGCGCCAACTGGATGCCGCGCTTCAGGAGCACTTCCATTACCAGCTGGCCCGTAACCTCGGACAACTGGCGCCGGTGCGCTGCATCGTGCACGCGAACATGCGCGAGCGTTATCTGCATCAGTGTAGGCAACGGGGCATGATCGAAGGCAATATCAAGATGGAGTCCCTGCAGCACTGGCCTGGCGCCTTGCCTTTGTGGCTGGCACGGGCAGCGAGTGAATCCGGTGCTGAGCAGGAGACTGTCTGATGAGCTACCAGATTCGTCCTGCCCGCGCCGCGGACAATGAAGCGATTCTCTCCCTGCTGCAAGGCACGCCCCAGCAAGGCGCAGTTACCCTGAATTTTGAGCGGCAGCCGGATTATTTTCGTGGCGCCAAAGTCACCTGTGAACAGCCGGATGTGTGGGTGGCCGAACCCCGCGATGCCCGCGGCAAGGTCAGTGCTGTTTATAACGTGGGTTGGCGGAGCCTGTGGATCAATGGCGAGGTTCGCCGGGTGCGCTATGCCCACGATCTGCGTATCGATCCGGAATACCGTAATGGCATGATTTTGCATCGCCTGTTTCGGCAACTGCGCAAACAGCTTGCTGAAGGGGAGTGGATGCAGACCACCGTACTTCACGATAACCAGGCGTCCCTGTCCACTGTCGCCAGTGGGCGTGCCGGCCTACCGGTGTATTACCCGGCCGGCACCATTGAAACCAGCATGCTGTATACCCGCGCCCGCAAAGCTCGCTTACCGGCGGATATCACCCTTCGCCAGACCAACGAAGTGGATTTGCCAGAGATGGCGACACTGCTGAATCGTCAGGGCCGGCAAAAACAGTTCTTCCCGTACTGGGATGTCCAGCGGGTGCGTGGTGATGACTACTTTTACGGCATGGGCCCTGGCAATTTTCTGGGCTTGTGGGTCAAGGGGGAATTGAAAGGCTTGTTGGGTTTCTGGGACCAGAAAGCCATCAAGCAGACCCGTGTACTGGGTTATGCCAAAGGCATGGGGCTAATGCGTCATTTGTATAACTCGCACAGTATGTTGCGTGGTGGCATGCGTTTGCCTGCACCTGGTGGAGTGCTGTCTTACCTGACGCTGCACAGTCTGGTCGTCGAGAACGATGACCCGGAACTGTTGCGGTTGTTACTCGATCATGCAGTGAGTTTTTTCCATGGCCGTTTTGATGCCCTGGTGTGCGGTTTTTTTGCCAATGATCCGTTGGCGAAGGTCCCGGCGCGTTACCGCCGGCGATTGTTGCTAAGCGAACATTTTCTGGTGAGCTTTGATGGCGACCCCCGTGAGCAACTGGACAGTGACCGCCCCTGGTATGTCGAGGTGGCGCGACTGTGAGTGCTGCAGCAACCGATTATATCGGGATGTGGTATCGCGCCCGGGCGCGTCTGGGCGTGGATGACCGCATCGAGTTCATCTTCATCGATCCGGCCTCTGGGCAACGGCGAACCGTGGCCCTGCGACATCGTGACTATGATGGCGTGGCGGGGATTCTGGTGGCGGCCCGGGAGGTCGGCATGCGAATGCCCATGGTGCCCTCAGGAAAGCGACGCAAGGCGCCGCCCTTCTGGCAGCGCTGGCAGTCACCGGCTGAATCCCGCGAACCTGCCGTGCTGGAATGGCGGCGTTTCGGGGTGGCTGATGGCGAGAACAATGCGCCGTTGGTGCAATGGCTTAACCCGCAGCAGACCCGGGCACTGTACCAACGTGCGCATCAACAGAAGGTGTCGGTAAACAGCTTGCTGTTGCTGGCGCTTCACCGTGCAGTCTCCGATACCTTGTTGGTGAAAGGGCAGCCTGGCAGCTGGTGCTTTCCGGTGAACATGCGCAATGCGGTCACTGTTCCCCGTCAGGAAATGAATCTCTCCAGCGCGTTCTATTTAACCGTGGACGAAAACGACACCCCTTCGCGCATCGACCGCACCATACGCCAGAACCTGAAAGCCAACGTGCACTGGCGCTACTGGCATCTGGCCCGTATTGGGCGCTGGATCGGTCAGCGCGGAGTGAACTGGGTGTGCAGCAGGTTGCTGAACGGTCCGCAGCATTGTGGATCGTTTTCCAGTCTGGGCGAATGGCAAATGGATTTTATGTCGGCAGGCATGGCTCCGGATACCGTGTTTGCCTGCTGTGGCCCGGGTAGTCCCAATCACCCTGTCGCCAATGGTGTGACCGTGGTTAACGGTTGTATGAGTCTGGCACTGAAACTTCATCCTTCTCTGGGCGCTGGCCATGCCCAGGCCGAACAGTGCCTGCAACGCTGGATCAACTGGCTGGGAGCTGATGCATGAAAGTACCTTTCAGTTTGCGAACGCTGGTCGCCCTGGTGGCTGCCGGGGTCATGGTTCTTGCGGTGGTGTCGTTGTACATGGTGCCACCCGCCCAGCCGGATATCCGGCAGCAAGACAATGTGCTATCGCTGGATACCTGGTCGGTGAAGTGGAGCGACGTGGTGATCCCCGTGCACACACAAGGCATGGTGCGGGCGCGACATGAATTGCCGCTGAGTCTGGAAGTCTCCGGACGAGTCGAAGAGGTGTCCCCGGCGTTTGCAGATGGCGGCCGGGTCATGGCGGGTGATGTGTTGCTTCGTCTGGATCCTGAGCCTTTCGAACTGGAAGTGGTTTCCCAGCAGAATGCCGTCCATGCCGCACGCTTGCACGTGGCAGAGACCAAGGCTCGCGCCCGGGTGGCGGGGGGCTCCAGTCGTTCCTCGGCGCTGGGTCGCTTCGAGCCGCAGATGGATGAAGCGCGTAGCCGGTTGGCTGCCGCGCAGGCAGGGCTGCGTCAGGCCCAGCGTCAACTCGAACAGACCGAACTGGTGGCGTCGATCAGTGGTCGCCTGAAAGGGGTTCAGGTAATGCCCGGGCAGCACCTGCAAGCAGGGGCGGTACTGGGGCAGCTGTATCAGGAAGATCTCGTGGAGGTGCGCTTGCCGGTGCGCGATGACTGGCTGGCGTTGCTGGGCATTGTGCCCGGAGATGATGCCAGTCTGGATACGGTGAGCGCCCGGTTGAGTGGACGATTTGCCGGCCGTCAGGGGCAGTGGGAGGGCAAGGTGGTACGCCGGGAAGGCGGGCTAAACCGCAATCAAATGATGCACCTGATCGTCCAGGTGGCAAATTTTGAACAGGATCTGCCGTTGGAGCCCGGGGTGCTGGTGCAGGCAGAGTTGCGAGGCGCGCCTACCTCGGCGGTGGCCGTGCTGCCACGGTCTGCCCAGGCCGGTGAAGACAGTATCTGGGTGCTGGATGACGAGAAGCGTCTGCGGCGCCAGTCTGTGGCGATCCTGCACTACGATAACGAGAGCCTCTATGTTCATGATGGTGTGACGACCGACACTCAGGCGGTACTGGCGGGCGATCTGCAACTTCTCGAAGGGATGCGTATTCATCCCAATCCACCGCCGGCGGGTCTGGCCACGGTGGATGGGACGCGTCAATGAACCGCGCGATCGCATGGTTTGCCAATAATGGGGCGGTCGCCAACCTGTTGATGATGACCCTGCTGCTGGCGGGGGTGTTAGCCATCCCCCACACCCGTCAGGAGACCCTCCCTAACGTCCCGCTGGATCGCATTGGCATTTACGTGGCCTGGCCCCAGGCCACGCCTGAAAATGTGGAAGCCCTCGTTTGTACCCCAGTGGAAACCGCCATTGATGATGTGGAGGGCGGCACCGATCTGATCAGTGAATCCCGCGAAGGCTTGTGCTCCGTGCAACTGGATGTGTTGGAGGGTCACGACACCCGCACGGTACTGGAGCAGATTCGCACTCGTCTGGAAGGGCTGGATAGCTTACCGCAGGGAGCCGACCGCCCGCGTGTCCAGGAACTGATCGTGCGTAACCGGGTGGTGCGGTTGCTGATGAGTGGATCGTTGTCACGCAAGGATATTTATCAGCTGGCCCAGCAGGCCCGGCGCCAATTGCTCAACCATGACGCGATTTCCAGTGTGGATATCGAGAACCTTCCCGAACGGGAAATGGCCTTGCAGGTCTCTCGTGATGATCTCTATCGCTATCAGTTGACCCTGGAAGGGATGGCCGTGGCGGCGTCGCAGAATGTCCAGAGGGTGGCGGGAGGGTTGCTACGTAGCGAGCGTGGCGACTGGCTGCTACAGACTGGACAACAGCCGGGCGATGCCCAGGCCTACGAAGCGTTGGTGATTCGCCAGTCGGATCAGGGGGATTTGTTGCGGCTGGGGCAGGTCGCCCATGTGGAAGACGGTTTCTCGAGGGATAACCAGGCGGCATGGCTGGACGGCCAGCCAGCGGTAGCTCTGGATGTGTACCGGGTTGGCGACCAGAATGTGCTTGCGGTGGCCGATGCCGTGAAGCAGTGGATGCATGACACGGACTTGCCCCAGGGGGTCAGCGTAAGAATCTGGAGTGACGATGCCCGTCAATTCCAGGAGCGCTCCAATCTGTTGTGGCGCAATGCTCTGCAAGGGTTGGTGTTGCTAACGGTCGTGCTGGCAATTTTCCTGACCCTGCGGCTGGCAGGTTGGGTGGCATTGGGCATCCCGGTTTGTATGCTCGGGGCCTGTGCCCTGTTGCCGTTATTGGGGGAATCTTTCAACACGATTTCCCTGTTCGCTTTTATTCTGGTGCTCGGCATCGTGGTGGATGACGCGGTAATTGTCGGTGAAAGCATCGACCATCAGCGGCGCCAGGGGATGACGCCTTCCCAGGCCGCCATTAGCGGGGCTCAGCGCGTGGCCAAACCGCTGTTGTTTGCCGTGCTGACGACCTTGTTTGCCTTTGCTCCTTTGTTGTTCCTACCCGGGCCGGAAGGGGCCTTGATGCGGGTGATCCCGGTGGTCTCCATTGCCATTCTGGTGTTGTCACTGGTGGAATCGCTATGGATTTTGCCGGCGCACCTTAGTCATAGCCGCGCTCCCCGGGGGATCTGGTTGAAGTCGGAGGTACTGGCTAACCGTATTAATGCTGGCCTGGAACGGTGGCTGGATGTCCGTGCTCGCCCATTGCTGCGACAAGCGCTGCATTGGCGCTATGTGTTGGTGGTGGTGTTTGTTGGGCTGTTCCTGTTTTGCTGCACGTTGGTGAACAGCGGTTGGCTTACCATGGTGCTGTTCTCGCGAGTGGAAGGTGATCGGGTCATGGCCGAAGTGGTGTTTCCGCAAGGCACCGGCGATGCCCGTCTGTTTCGTGAAGTGCAGTCGCTGGAATCTTCGGCCCGTGAACTGGCGAAGGGGCTGAACGACGCCAGTGCTCCGGTGAGCATAGATGCGGTGTTTGCCGAGCAGGGGGTACGCCAGAAAACGTCCAATGCCCGTGATCCTGGCGCCCGTTTTCGGGTCAGGGTCACCCTGGCAATCAGCGGGGATACTGGCGCGCTGACGCCGCGGGAACTGGCCGCCCGATGGCGTGATGCCCATGGGGCGATACCGGATGCCTTGTCGGTGAAATTCCATGCCAGCCAGATGCAGGTCAAACCGGATATCCATATCAATCTGTTCCATCCGGATCTGGCCACCCTCCAGCAAATGAGTGAACAGGCGGCGCTGGCGCTGGCGCGTATGGAGGGGGTGCACGAGGTCGCCAATAACCTTCATGCCAAGCGCACCATCGTGGATATTTCTCTGAACGAGGCAGGAAAGCAGGCCGGCTTGCGGGCAGAAGAAGTAGGCAAGCAGGTGCGTAATGCCTTTCACGGGATTGAGCTGGATCGCTGGTTTGAACAGGATCAGGAAGTCCCGGTCATGTTGAGGCTTGCCCAGCCAGACAGCCGCCATCTGGTGGACCTGGAAAAACTGCCGGTGCAGATGCCCGGTGGCGATATGACGGTGTTGGCTGCTGTGGCAGACCTGTCCCGTCGTCAGGCGCCGGCCATGATCAGTCACTACGATGGGCGCCGCAGTGCCACTGTCAGTGCGTTTGTCGATGAGCACACCACCTCTCCGGCGTTGGTCATGCAACGCCTGAGAGGCAACTTGCTCGACCCGATGATGGCTAACGACAGTGCGGCGGGTTGGACCGTGGCAGGCAAACAGGCGGCGGTGAAAGATTTTCTGGACCATTTGTCGATCAGTTATGTCATTGCCCTGGCGGCGATTTTCTTTCTCCTGACCGTGCTGTTTGGCGGTTACGGCCAGCCCCTGCTGGTGATGGCAGCGATTCCGTTTGGCATGGTCGGGGCTTTCCTGGGGCATTTTCTGCTGGGTTACAGCCTTACCCTGTGGTCGCTGGTGGGCGTGATTGCGGTGAGCGGGGTCGTGGTCAACGACAATCTTGTGCTGATTGATGCTATTAATGAGCTCAAGGCAAAGGGCAAGGGACTGCGTGATGCGGTGGTGGAAGGCGTCAGTGGCCGTTTACGGCCGGTGATGTTGACGTCCATCACCACGTTTGCCGGTGTCGCGCCACTGATGCTGGAAACCAGTGTGCAGGCCCGCTTTCTGATCCCTATGGCAGTGGCGTTGGCATTTGGCGTGCTGTTCGCCACGCTGGTCAGCCTGTTGCTGGTCCCGTGCCTGTTAGTGATTGGCCATGATGCGCGCGTGGCCGTGCGTCGCTGGATGGCACGCTGGCAGGCTCCGGAGGCATCGGAAGCGGATACGGTGGAGGTGGCCTATGAACGGGGGCAGCTCACCGCCTGGTGGGGCGCCAGTAATCCCTATCATGACCCGGTACTGCGTTCTGCCTGGGAGGCCGGACATCAGGATCACGGAAGTGAAAGCGAGATGCCTCAGCACGGGCAGACTTGAGGCGGTTCTGTGGCGGAAAGCCGGATTGGGCTATTTTTCGCAACGCGAAATGCGTTTCGGGTAGCCAGGGATGGATGTCCACAAAAAAGCCCGCCCCGGCTTCCCGGGGCGGGCTTTTTGTGATGAGGCAATGCCTAATTGTTATGCCTTGCCCTGGTTGGCAACTGCTTCCGCCGCTGCTGCCACTGCCTCGGCGTCGCCCAGGTAGTAGTTCTTCACGGCTTTCAGGTTGTCGTCCAGCTCGTAGACCATGGGCACTCCGGTAGGGATGTTGAGCTTGACGATTTCCTCGTCGGAGATGTCGCCGAGATACTTCACCAATGCGCGCAGGCTGTTGCCGTGGGCGCAGATCAGTACCTGCTTGCCCGCTTCGATTTGCGGTTTGATCTCGCTTTCGAAGTAGGGCACGAAGCGGTCGACGGTGTCCTTGAGGCTTTCGGACAACGGAATCTGCTCTTCGTTGAGGCCTTGATAGACACGGAAGTTGCCAGCGTAACGCTCGTCATCACGCTCCATCTTCGGCGGCGGGGTGTCGTAGCTGCGACGCCAGATATGCACCTGGTCATCACCGTACTTGGCCGCGGTTTCCGCCTTGTTCAGGCCCTGCAGGGCGCCGTAGTGACGCTCGTTGAGGCGGTAGTCACGGATGACCGGGATCCACATCTGGTCCATGGTGTCCATGATGGTCCACAGTGTGCGGATAGCGCGCTTGAGCACGGAGGTGTAGGCCACGTCGAATTCGAAGCCGGCTTCCTTCAGCAGCTCGCCAGCGGTACGGGCTTCCTCACGGCCTTGCTCGGTCAGATCCACGTCTTTCCAGCCGGTAAAGCGGTTTTCCTTGTTCCAAACGCTCTGGCCATGGCGGACCAGTACCAGTTTCGTGCTCATTCGGTCATTCCTGTGCGGGTTTTCAGTGCGGCGCAAAGCGTAGCAGAAAACCGCCGGGAAATTGAGTTCCACAGGTCGTATAATCGTCGCGAATTCAGTTTCAGGCGGTTTCATGGCTTATCTCTGGTGTGACACAGACGACGCAATTCGCTCCTGGTTGGCCGATCTGGCCCCGGGCAGCCCGGTGTATCTGGACACCGAATTCATGCGTGAGCGGACTTACTGGCCCCAGTTGGCACTGGTTCAGGTGCATGACGGGCAGAGCATCCGTCTCATTGATACCACCCGGGTCAGTGCCGAGGCGCTGTCACCATTGTTCCAGGCGCACACGCTGGTGATGCATGCCTGCTCGGAAGATCTGGAGGCGGTGGCGGCCTTTACCGGTCATTATCCCGCCCGCATTGAAGATACCCAGATCGCTGCTGCCCTTGGTGGTGAGGACATGCAGCTGGGCTATCAGAAGATTGTCCAGATGCTCATGGGGGTTGAGCTGCCGAAAGGCGCCACCCGTACCAACTGGCTGAAGCGCCCCCTGAGCGACGAACAACTGCATTACGCAGAAGATGATGTGAAATACCTGCCGGAGGTGGCGGCTCAGTTGCATGATCGTCTTGCGGAACTGGGCCGGTTGCCCTGGTGGCAGGAAGAGTGCGATCGCCTGCTGGCACAGGCCAGCAAGGAAGAAAAGCCGGAAAAAGCCTGGCGCAGTGTCAAAGGGGCGGCGTTATTGCCGGATCACGCCCGGGCGGCCCTGTCAGTACTGGCGCCGTGGCGAAACCGCATGGCCCGCGAGCGCAACCTGCCCAAGAGCTTCGTGATCAAGGATGCCCAGCTGTTGGATCTGGCCCGTGCCAATCGTACCGACCGGGGAATGCTGGCGGACGTGGGGTTGCACCCGAAATGCATCCGCCGGGATGGCGATGCCCTGCTGGCCCTGCTGGAAGAGGGGCGTACCGTGACGCCGCCCCCACCGTTGCCCGGGCCGCCGGATGCCCGCGAGAAAAAGCTGGCCAAGACCCTGCGTGGCAAAGTGGGGCAGGTGGCCGAACAGGTGGGGCTGAAGCCGGATGTGTTGATGCGCCGGCGTTGGCTGGAGGCACTGATCCGTCACCCGGAGCGCGTCCCGGAGCCCCTCACTGGCTGGCGCGAGGACATTATTACCAAGCCGTTGCTGGAGTTACTCTGATGTTGCAGGGCAAGTTGTTTTGCTCGATCTACAAGACCCGCAAGAAGACCGGGATGTACCTGTTTGTCGACCGCCAGAAAGGTCTCAAGGATCTGCCGGAAGTACTGCTGCAGCAGTTTGGTGCGCCGATCCATGTTAACGACATGATTCTCTCCCCGGACCGGCCGCTGGCCCGTGCTGATGTGCAACAGGTGATGGACAAGATCCGCGAGCAGGGCTTTTACCTGCAAATGCCACCGCCGCCAGATGAAGACCTGTATCTGGCCGAGGGGCATCCGGATCGGCCCCGGGGGCTGGATGCCTGACGCCGGGTTGCGTGACCGTTTCTGGGAATTGCCTCTGGCGGAGCTGTCGGCGCCGGAGTGGGAAGCCCTGTGCGACGGTTGCGGGCGGTGCTGTCTGGTCAAATTGCAGGATGAAGACACCGAAGAGCTGGTGTTCACCAATCTGGCGTGCCGGTATCTCGATGCCGGACGATGCCAGTGCCGGGTTTACAGCAACCGTTTCAGCAAGGTGCCCGACTGTATCCGGGTTACCGAAAACATTGCCCGCAATACGGACTGGTTGCCGTCAACCTGTGCCTATCGCTTGCGCGCCCTGGGCCTGCCTCTGGCAGAATGGCATCCGCTACTGAGCGGTGATCGTGCCAGTGTCGCCAAGGCAGGGATCAGCGTGGCCGGCCAGGTGGTGTCCGAGCAGCTTGTACCCGAAGACAATTGGGAAGACCATATTATTCACTGGGTAGACTAACGTGCTGCCCGAAAGTCGTCAGGAGTCGTTGTGACAACGAATGCATATCTGTGGGGCTGGTTTGCCTACCTTCTTGGCTGTGCCGGTGTTCTGTTTGTCTGGTGGTGGTTGACCCGCCCGTTAGCCGTGTGGGCCAAGGTGCCGTTACGCATCGTGCTGGCGGCCTTGCTGGTGACGCCCTGGTCTGTGTCGCCTGAGCACGATGAATGGGCGCCGGCCTGGGTTGTCAGCCTGTTTGATGGTCTCGCCCAGGAAGATATCAGCCTGTGGCGCGCGGGCGGTCCTTTGCTCGGCATGCTTGCCGTGGCGCTGGTGGTGGCGTGCCTGGAAGTCTGGCGTCAGCGACGCAAGATTGCGGTGCAGTAGTCATGAAAGACTGTGTGTTCTGTCAGATCCAGGCTGGCAAGCTTCCGGCCAGCGTGGTCTATGAGGATGAGCAGGCGATGGTCATTCTGGATCTGTTTCCGGTTCGCGAAGGGCACTGTCTGGTGATTCCAAAGACCCATGCGCCACTGGTAGAGCAGCTCGATGACGCCATGTCTTACCATCTGATGGATCTGGCGCGGCGCACGATTCGCGCCCAGAAACGCGCTGGCTTGCCCGTGCGGGCCCATAATCTGGTCATCAATGATGGCCGGGAAGCCAATCAGCATGTTCCCCATGTGCATCTGCATGTGATACCCCGGCGGGGTGGGGATACTCTGGCAACGGCATTCACCTGGGCCACCCGGCTGGTCAATATTTTCGGCATGGCCAAACGTCGCCAGAAACTGGATCGCTTGGCTGGCCTGCTGGCAGAGCATTTTCCCTAGGTGTCTCCGAATAACGCCTTGCACGCCCTTCGGGTCTTCCAGGCTGATCCACACTCGTTGTTGCACTTTCTCGACAGGCAACCAGCATGCCTTCAAAAGTGCGCCCCTCTTTACCTTTTGGCCCTAGAGGGGGTGACCCTGGAAGACTGAGCATGCAAGGCGTTATTCGGAGACAGCTTGATGCGCTATGGCTTACGCCAGGCCTTCACTCTCAACGGCCAGCGTACGGTACGTTGCTGCTCGCCCCATGCAGTGAGCAGTGTTTCCCGGAATTCCCCAAGCGGGTCTTCTCCCGCCTTGCGGGCATTCACCAAGGCTGACCAGGTATCCAGATAGCCGAGCATGTCCGTGGCGGACCATTGTCGTGTAATGGCGTCGTCAGGAAAGGGCAGGGCTGGCCAGTGGTGCTCTGTGCCGGCATAACCGCTCACCACCTGGGTTCGTTCGGCAGGCCACCAGCGTGCCAGCAGACTGTCGTGAAAGTCACGGATCAGTGCTCCCAGCCCCTCGACCTCACAGACCCCATAGCTGATTAGAGCAAGCACCCCGCCGGGGCGCAGACAGCGCTCCGCCTCTGTGAAGAAGCCTTCCTGCTCAAACCAGTGAAATGCCTGAGCCACCGTAATCAGCGCCACAGAGTTGGCGGCCAGAGGCAGTTGATGGGCCTGGCAGGCCAGAAAGTGGGTTTTCGATGCAGGGGCCGCCTGCAGTTGCTTCAGACTGATATCGGCGCCAATCACCTGTTTGAAGTGGGGCTCAAGTGCCCGGGCAGCCTGTCCTGTCCCACAGCCCAGGTCCAGCGCTCGCGCCTGCGAGGCATCACGGCAGCAGTCAGCCAGCCATTGAAACAGCGAAGGCGGATAGGTCGGGCGGTATTGCTGATACTGGATTCCCCGTTGAAACAGGGGATCAGTCATTGAAGAAACCGTCGTTGTCGAAGTGAGCCGCCCACAAACGGCCGTCGGCACGCTCCAGATCCAGTGCAATGCCGGCCAACAGCTGGCCTTCTGGTGCGGCACACCAGGCAATTGTGCCGTACAGATGGTAGGTGCCATGTTCTTCCAGCAGGGCAACCCACAGCTCTACATCGGTATTGGGCTTGATGGGGGCGGGGAGTTCCACGCTGATGCCTGCCAGCGAGACGTCATGGGTGGTCAGGTAAAGGCGGTCATCCGGGCTGACAGAGAGCGAGCCGCTGGGAAGCAGGGTGAGTGAAAGGCTTTCTTCCCGGTGAATGCGGGGGTGGCGCCGGTTTTCCATTGCGGTAGCCATGCGCGTTACCCGTAGATCATCCGGTCAACCGCATAGGCAGACAGGGCAATAAACCCGACCACGCCCGCAAGGAACAACAGAAAACGCAATGCCGGTTTCACTGTGGTGGGCAGTGGTTCTGTTTCGCGAGGTGATTGGGGTTGTGGGTGTTCACTCATCAGCCAGCTCCCTGAAATAGCCAGTAACTACAGTATCCGCTATTCCACAGCATTAAGAAACCGGTGTGACAGAACGGGTTCACACCCTTTTGTCATGTTTCGTGAACCGGGGTTAACTGGTCAGGGCAATGCAGTTTGCCACGGGGCTGACAAGCGTGTGTCGAGGTCTTGGACGTCCGATCCTGTCGCTTATCCTGGTGCTCTGCGATGGAGCACAAAAAAGGGGCCTTGCGGCCCCTTCGTTGTCACAGATTGTCAGCTGATGGATCAGCCGCCTACCTGGATTTTCTGGAACAAGTACTCATGCAGGGAGTCGGACAGCAACGGCAAGTACGACACCATCAGCAGAGCGGTCAGCATCACGGCAATGGGCAGAATGTATTTCTCATAGCGACGGTAGAAGCTGCCACCGTGAACCTTGGCAGATTCCACTTCCTCGTCGCCGACCACCTGCCGGGTTAACAAGTGATTCAACGCTACGGGCGGGGACAGATACCCCAGCTCGAAGGCCACCAGCGTGATCATCCAGAAGTGCAATGGTGCAATGCCGTTATCAAAGGCGATCTGGGCAATCGTGGCGTTCACCAGGATGACCGCCCCATAGGGGTCCATGATCATGCCGATGATGACCATGGTGACCACCAGAATGCTCATGGCAATCCAGATGTTCGGGAAGGTCTCTGGCAGCATTTCCATCAGACCCGAGCGCTCGATAATGCCGCCCACACTCACGGACAGGGCCATCAGCATCAGCAGGGCACCGATGTGGCCGGTAGTCTCATTGGTGGCAAAACGCAGGGACGTTTCCAGTTTTTCGCCCACGCCAGGCTCTGGCTGGTAGTGCGGATCCATGTCCGGGGTTTTGACCAGGTAGTGGATCACCATCGCGGCAATCAGCACCGCATTACGCCAGAACAGCCCCCACATGATGCCTTGCAGCTCGGCTTCGGAAGTGCCGGTGGGAATGTGGCCTGCGTTCAGGGCGCCGTTGATCAGCCACAGGTTGTAGCAGGAGTAGATAATCAGTGGCACCAGGATCAGGGTGAAGACGTGCAGTGTTTTTTCGCTGAGTTTTTCGTAAGCGAGAATCGACAGCAGCATCACCGGCAGAATGATCGGTGCGTAGTTTTCGTTCAGGTGCGTGTCCAGCAGATCACGGAAGACCACAATCACTGTGCCCATGATGATCACGTAGGGCAGCAGCGGTACCAGTCGCTTGATACTGGCCGGAACCGCTTCAGAGAACGGGGCAATTCGCGCCGGGGCGGTGCGGGCAAACTGGCTGTACAGGAAGAACAGACCCAGCGACAGGAAGAAGATCTTCAGGCCGGAGGTGAACAGTTCGTCGGTGGTCACGCTGTTGTTCAGGGCGGCGATGATAACCACCAGCAGACAGGGGCGTAGCACCACACCCATGGAGCCGGACATGGCGGTGGCGGCCAGGGCCAATTGCTTGCGGGCGCCAGCACGCACCAGCTCGTTGTAGATGGTGGCACCGGCGGCAATAACGAAGATGCCGGAAGCGCCAGTGTAGGCGGTGGGAACGGCCGCTACGGCCAGTACCACAAAGCACATCAGTTCCGGGGACATTTTCCACGGACGCAGCACATCAAAGACCAGATGGGCCATCTTGGTCTGGCGCAGCATCATACCGATCCAGATATACAGGGCCAGGCTCAGGAACAGGGTAGACAGCTCCATCATCATGCCCAGGTACACGCTGATACCGTGGTAGTAACCCTGGCTAACAAATTGGGCGCCAGCGGTAAGACACATGAAGCTGTACAGCGGGATGGTCAGCAGGGCTTTGCCCCAGGTGCCGCCTTCTTCAAGATCCTTGGGCGGACGCACCAGCTGGTACAGTGCGGCCAGGGACAAGATGATGAAGCCAGCAATCCAGAATTGATGCAGGTAGAAGTGGTTGACCTGTACCCCGTCCGCCATGGCGCTGACTTCTTCGCCGCGATAAATCCAGGCAGACATCAGCAGCATTACGTTGGCGGCAAGCTGGCCCCCAGTGGCTACCAGGTGGTCCTTGCGGGTGCGTGGTGGGCGCAGGGAAATATGGTGGCGGGTCAGGGTGGCCGTCGCGGCACAGATGATGACCAGCAGACACAGCAGCAGACGCTTGTAGTTGCCCAGGCTGGTCACAATCTTGGCAACGCCCCCTTCCAGGGTGCGGAAGGCAATGACACCAGGAGTCGCCTTCTCCTGGATCATTTCATAGCGATCCCACCTGTCACGACAGATCTCGCGGGATGCCTCCAGCGAGGTGCGCAGGGCGCCTTCGTCCACCTCGGTGCCGAAGATGCCTGCCAGCGGGTCATCCGCCATCTGTTGCTTCTTCTTGGCAACGGCGGCTTCCAGTTCCTTGTCCAGATCCGGGTCACGGTTACAGGTGGGTTGTTCCACCATGCCGGCACCACGGAGAAGGAAGTAACCCTCCCAGGTGTTTTCGCCGATTTTCAGCAGCTGGGAATGGATGACTTCGCCGGAAGACAGAAAAATGGTCAGCAGCAGAAGAATCAGGGTGGGAAGCGATGAAAACCATTCGCCGATGGAGCGATTGGCCACAGTAAAACTAGAAGGTTTGTCCATTGTGCACCCGGTTGTTGTTATACCGCCTTGGAATGCGGGAAAGACTGGGGGTAAGACTTGTTTAAACCCAGCATTCTAGGACAGCGAAAACACCTTGCCTACCCGCCGGATTGGCCGGGATTGACATAAACAGGTAGTTTAGGAAAAAACGGGGCCGATTGGCCCCGTTGGATCGTTGTAATTTGGTTACTCGACCGGATTCACGCACTCGGCGCGGGAGGGCTCTTCCTTGCAGCGTACCTTGCGCAGCAGGGTCATCATGTCCTTGTTATAGACGCCGTCCTTGGTGAGGGCGATACGGGCTTCGCGCATCATTTCGTCATAGCGCAGCTTGTCGGCCTCGGGGATACGGATCCACCACTTCTTGTTCACTTCGCTGTTGGCATTTTCGATCACGCGCATGGCACGATCGAACTGGCCCAGCATGTAAGTGCGGGACTGTTGAGCGAAGTCAGCGGGGAATTTGTCCTTGCGCAGTACCACCTGAGCAGTCAGCTGGCCCAGCACGTAATCCACGATGCCGCCATCCGGCTGCATGCCCTTGTACAGTTCCAGCGCTGAGTAGGCAGCGATGGGCGCGAAGCAGATGTCTACGGAACCGTTGTTGAAACGGCCGGAGAAGTTGGTGATGTCTGACATTACCGGAGACATGCCCACTCGCGATGCCATGCTGGCCTGAGCGGTATCATATTCCAGTACGGCGATGGACTTGCCCGACAGTTCCCCGACAGTGTCGATGGTGCGGTCTTTCACGAACAGGTAGGCGGCACCCATGGGGGCAACACCGCCGATTTCGTAGGGGCCAGAAACCAGATGCTGGTTGATGGCAGCGTTACCGCTGGCCAGCACGGTGATCACGGTCTTCATGGCGTCATAGCTGGGGATAGCGCCGATGGAATCCATGCTGCCCGTGTAGTTATTGAACTGGCGGCCACGAATACCGGTCAGCACGGCGGCGTCGCATTGGCCGGCTTTCAGGTCTTCGGACGCGATTTTTTCATCGGTGTAGGGCTTGAGCTCAAGGTCCACGCCCCAACCCAGGGCAGCGGTCTTGTAGTCCTTCATGATGTTATAGATGTCGCCATTGGCGCCGATGATGTCAAACACGCACATGGTGCGTTTTTCGGCGGCCTGGGCCGGGGAAATACTCAGAGCCAGCGCCGCAGTTGCGGCCGTGGCCAATGCCTTGAAATAGTGCATGCTCGGTCTCCTGGTTACTACTTATTAAAATAATCAAAAGCGGCCCGAAGGCCGCAAAAAGTCAAAACAGTTACAGCAAATCGTTAATGTCTACAGCGGGGCCGGACTTGGCAGCGTCATCCCAGAAGGTACCAAGGCCACCAATCGGGGTACGCTTGCCGGTATTTTCGGTCCATTCACGGTCGGAAATACCTTCAATGATAAAGCTGGCGATGGCGTCCAGCATGGCGTAGTCCGGATCCAGGTTCTGGTCGTTGGCTGCGTAGTCACGGATCGCCTTGCGCAGACGCTCGTCGTCACCCTTGCTGAACGCGCTCATGGCGTACAGGGCGCTACCCAGACGGATACCGCTGTCGAAGCCTTTCTTGGCAGAGGCTTCCAGCTCAGCCCAGGCGTCCGCGTTCGGCGGTGCCAGCATGGGCAGCAGGTTCCAGACAGCAGCACGAACACCGCGGGGCACGCCCCACCACTGGTCGTTGTCCAGACACTTCATGTTGCGCTCAACCTTGGCCGCGATATCACGGGGAACACCCACAGCACCGTCGGCGTTGCCGTCGTTAAGCAGTGACTGAACGCCCGAGATGTTGCCGACCATCCATACCATCTGGTCAAAGTCGGTTTTCAGTTTCGGGCATTCGCCTTCCTTCTGTTCACCGTAGGCTTCGACCATGTTCTGGTAGGCGGTGTACTGACGTTGAGCGGCAACGGCAGACCAGCGTTTCTGTTCGATACGGGCATCCTGTGCTTCGTTTACGCGTCCATCTTTGACTGCACGCATGTAACGGAGTTCAGCATCCAGAGCGATTTGCTCTGCACAGGTGGCGGCGGTGGTGAAGACCATGGCACCCAGTTTTTCAGGGTGAGAGCCCACACGCTCAAAGGACATCAGCAGCGGGGTTTGCGCTTCGCCGGTAACACAGGCCATGCGCACATCGGTGTAGGTCATCATGTAGGGCAACATTTCGGATTTACCGAAACTGATCAGAATGTCACCAGTGCTTTTGTAGATGACGCCACAGCCTTGCAGAGCCAGGATGGCGCCCCCTACCAGGGCTAGACGGGAATGTCGTAGCATTTTTTTCATGGAAAGAGAACCCATTCGGCAGCTCCTTGTTATTGTTCTCGAAATAGCGCGGTCAAAGGTACGAAAGTCCGGGAATTGGCACAAGCGGCAATTACAAAAAAGCCTGCAAGCAATTACAAACCATAAATTTGCTATATCATGCATGGCAGTTATGTTGAGGCGCAGTCACCCACAGGGATGATACGACTTTATTATGAGTGATTACTCTGACATCAAGGACATGAAGGCTTGGCTGGAGGGTGAACGCAGTGGCGTGGCCCTGGCCCTGAACACCGCCCGTGGCGGCCTGCGTATTCTCGAAACGCTTGGCGTGATCGGACGTCAGGGTTTGGGTTGGGCCTTGGGCAATCGCCCGCCAGTACCGGCTTTGCTGCGCACGACCTTCGAATCTCTGGGCACCACTTATATCAAGCTGGGGCAATTTATTGCCAGCTCGCCGTCCATTTTTCCCGAAGAGTATGTGGAAGAGTTTCAGCGTTGTCTGGACCGGACACCCCCACTACCTTTTCATTACATCCGAGACACCATTGAGCGGGAATTGGGGCAGCCACTGGAGGAGCTCTACCAGTCCGTGGACCCGAAACCATTGGCCAGTGCGTCGATTGCCCAGGTTCATGCCGCAAAACTGAAAAATGGTCAGGATGTGGTAGTTAAGGTCCAGCGGCCTGGTGTGCGTAATGTACTGCTGACCGATTTCAACTTTCTGTACTTCGCTGCCCGGATCACGGAGCGGTTGGCGCCGGGGTTATCCCGGTCGGCGATTTCCGGCGTGGTGGAAGAGCTTCAGGCAGGCATGTTGGAAGAGTGCGATTTCATCAAGGAAGCCAACAATCTGAAGGCGTTCAATGCCTTTTTGCGCGACACCGGTAACACCCGGGCGGTGGCGCCGGAGCCGGTGATGAGTCATACCACGGGCAAGGTGCTGACCATGGAGCGCTTTTTCGGTGTGCCGCTTACCGATATGAATGTGCTGCGCAAGTATACCGATGACCCGGCAGAAACCTTGATCTCTGCGCTGAATACCTGGTTCTCCAGTCTGATGTTGTGCGACTTCTTCCATGCCGATGTGCATGCTGGCAATTTGATGTTGTTGGAAGACGGTCGGGTCGGTTTTATCGATTTTGGTATTGTCGGTCGCATTCGACGTGAAGCGTGGGATGGCATGGCGAAGTTTTTCGATGCCATTGGCCGGGGCGATGTGCGCCAGATGGCGGAAGCCATGGCAGTGATCGGCATGACCCGTGAAGAAGTCGACGTGGATGCACTGACCCGGGACATTGAAAACCTGCAGGGCGTGCTAGGCCAAGTGGATCCGTCTGCGTTGGTGCAGGCCGACCGCAACGATAAGGAAGTGAACCGGCTGCTTATGGATCTGGTGAAGATCGGTGAGGGACATGGTATTCGTTTCCCCCGGGAGTTCGCCTTGCTGCTCAAGCAGTTCCTGTATTTTGATCGTTACGTTCAGGTATTGGCACCAGAAATGGATATGTTCAGCGACAATCGCGTGGATATTTTTGCCGGGCTGGATGATAACGGTGGCGGGATGTTGCACTGATTATAGTGATGAGCTGCCGGTTTTGAGCTATGAGCTATCAGTTTTTAAGAGAAAAAAGCAGAAACAGCTGGCTGACTACACGGTGTTTGGGTTTTCGAAACTCGCTGAAGCCGCCTCGTAAACACAAAAAAACCGCACCCGATGAGGGGGCGGTTTTTTTGTGGCTCACAGCTCACAGCTCACAGCTCACAGCTCACAGCTCACAGCTCACAGCTCACAGCTCACAGCTCACAGCTCACAGCTCACAGCTCACAGCTCACAGCTCACAGCTCACAGCTCACAGCTCACAGCTCACAGCTCACAGCTCACAGCTCACAGCTCACAGCTCACAGCTCACAGCTCACAGCTCACAGCTCACAGCTCACAGCTCACAGCTCACAGCTCACAGCTCACAGCTCACAGCTCACAGCTCACAGCTCACAGCTCACAGCTCACAGCTCACAGCTCACAGCTCACAGCTCACAGCTCACAGCTCACAGCTCACAGCTCACAGCTCACAGCTCACAGCTCACAGCTCACAGCTGGTAGCTATCACTCCACCGGATTCGAACATTCGCTGTGCGCCGGGTTCAGCTTGCAACGAATCTTGCGTTGAAGGGTTAGCATATCAGGGTGGTAGTACCCCTTGTCGCGAAGTTGCAGCCGAGCTTCCTGCATCATGATTTCGTATTCGCGCTTGTCAGTATCGGGAATCTCGATCCACCAGTGATCCGGTACCTTTTCTGCTTCCTGATCCAGCCGCTCCTTGATCAGGTGGTAGCTGTTGTAAAACTCTTCGCGAACCAGTTGGGCAACTTCATTGGGGAATTTGTCCTTGCGACCGATCAGCTGCATGGTGATTTGCGCCAGCGGATAATCAATGATGCCACCATCCGGTTCCATGCCCTTGTACAGTTCCAGCACTTCATAGGCCACCAGCGGACAGGCCAGCACATCGACAACCCCGTTGTTGAATTTGTTGGGGGCAGAAACGATATCCGATGCCACCGGGGTGGCGCCTACCTGGGCAACCATTTCGGCCTGGGTCGGGTCGTAGTCGAGCACGGCCACCCGTTTGCCGGCCGCGTTGGCCAGTGTGTTAATGCTTTTGTCGTTCACAAAGACATAGGCTGCCCCGCCCGGTGCGACACCGAGAATGACGTACTCCCCCTGAACCATCTTGTCGGCCGACTTCGGATTGGCCAGCACCTGCAGAAGGATGCGCATGTGTTCATCGGAGGGCAGGCCGCCGATGGAATCAATGGTCCCGGTGTACTTGTTGAACAGGCGCCCGCGCATACCGGTCATCAAGGCGGCATCACAAACGCCGGCCTTCAGGTCTTCCGCCACCACGCTTTCGCTGGTGTAGGGCTGAATATCCAGATCCACGCCGTAACGTAACAGGCGGGCGCGCTGGTCCTGGGCGGCCTTGAAGATTGGGCCCGCACGGCCGGCAATATCCCAGATACAGATGCGGCGCTTGAGCGGCTCACCCTGGCTGAATCCCGCGACTTTCTGCATGGCGGTAATACGGTCATCCAGGCTGCGACTTTGATCAAAGGCAATGGCGCGCAGCTTGTCAGCCAGCTCCGGGGTCAGTTCGACGCCCGGGGCAAAGCGTTCCAGCTCGGCTTGTTGTGCCGGTGTCAGATTGAGAGTGTTGTCTGCCAGAGCGGGCAAGGACAACGTGAGACCCAGCAGGGTAAAGAGCAGGGGAAGAAAACGCACGACAGACTCCATTCATTATTATTCGATGAGGCATGGCAACATCATTCTGACACCCCAAGGTGGAGGCAGAATGGCCTGCAAGACTGTCTCGCGGGCGTTGCTGTCAACCAGTGTTCGGGTTTACTCGGTTTCCTGGCTGCACTCGGGTCGTTGCGCGTCCTGTGCGCAGCGAATGCGTTTCATGATAGACAGCATGGTGGCGTCGTAGTATCCGCTTTCGCGCAGTTTGATACGGGCATCACGCATCATGCTGTCGTAGCGGAGTTGCTGGTCATCAGACACGGTTACCCACCAGTGATCGGGAATCCGGCCTGCTTCGCGCTCCAGGGCGGTCTGGATGGAGCTGAAGCTGTCGGCGGCGACGTCGCGAACAATGGCGGCCAGTCCGGGCGGAAAGCGCTCGGTACGTCCGATCAATTGAGCCGTCAGTTGCACAATGGGGTAATTGACGATGCCGCCATCCGGGTCCATGCCCTTGTAAAGCTCCAGTACTTGGTAGGCAATCAAGGGGGCAGGCAGTACATCGACACTGCCGTTGTTGAACTGGTTAGGGGCTGTGGCCAGGGTGGTGGCGACAGGCGTGGCGCCGATGGAGGTCACCATGCGTGACTGACCTGGGTCAAAGTCCAGCACGGCGATTTTTTTGCCGGCGGCCTTGTCCAGCGAGTTCAGCGAGCGATCGTTGACGAACAGGTAAGCGGCACCGGCCGGGGTCACGGCCAGGGTCAGGTATTTGTTGCTGACCATATGTTCTTGTAGCTGCGGGTGGGCAATGGTGCGCAACAAGGTGTTCATGTGGGTCAGGTCGGGGATGGCTCCCAGGGCATCGATGGTGCCGGTGAACCGGTTGAATTGTCGTGCCCGGAAGCCGCTCATGAGAGCCGCATCGCAATGGCCGCTTTTCAGGGCCGCCACCAGCACGCCCTCATTGGTAAAGGCTTCCAGCGAAATATCGATCTTGTAGCGCAGCAGGTCCAGTCGCAGATTGGTGGCGCCGGCGTAAATCGGGCCGGAGCGGCCAGACAAATCCCACAGACAAATATGCCGCTTGAGCACCTGGTCGTCTTTCAGGCCCATTTCCTTGCGGACCTGCTGGAGTTGTTGCTGCTGTTTCTCTGTCAGAGACAGGGCATGGCTGGCGCTGGTTGCTGCCAGGGCAAGTGCGCAAAGCAAGGCTTTGACGGTGCGCATGGAAATTCCTTTTTATGGATGTGTTGTGCTTATACCACTGCCATCCTGGCAGGTGTTTTACCGCTTGTATGACAATTGTACGGTGCCACAACGGGGGCCAAAGTGTGCCCCCGTTATGGCGATGGCGGTTATCGGCTGCACTCGGACCGTGCGGGGTTGAACTTGCAGCGAATCTTGCTTTGCAGTGTCAGCATGTCGGCGCTGTAGTAGTTGCGTTCGCGCAGCGCATCGCGGGCATCTTGCATCATCACTTCATATTCCTGTTTGTCTTTCTCGGGAATGGTGATCATCCATTTGTCCGGGACTCGCCGGGTTTCCTGAGCGATACGGTCCACGACCTGGGGATAGGCTTCGAAAGACGCTTCGCGAATCAGTTGCGCGACTTCATTGGGGAATTTATCCAGTCGGCCAATCAGTTGCATGGTGAGCTGGGTGAGGGGGTAATCGACAATGCCGCCATCGGGTGACATGCCTTTATAAAGCTCCAGCACCTCGTAGGCCACCAGCGGGGCAGGCAGGATATCGATCTGGCCATTGTTGAATTTGTTGGGGGCGGAAACGATATCGGTAGACACCGGCGTCGCGCCAATGGCAGCGACCATTTCGGCCTGGGTTTCGTCGTAGTCCAGCACGGCGACTTTGCGCCCGGCGGCCTTTGCCAGTGAGCTGATGGTGCGGTCATTCACAAAGATGTGTGCGGCACCGGCGGGGTAGATGCCCATCACCACGTATTCACCCTGCACCATGTGGCCGGCTTGTTTGGGGTGAGCCAGCACCTGTAGCAGCGTCTGCATGTGCTTGCTGTCCGGCACGGCACCAATGGCATCAACGCTGCCGGAGTACAAATTGAATTGTCGCGCACGCAGGCCACTCATCAGAGCGGCATCGCAGCGCCCGGCCTTGAACTCTTCCACCATGACCGTTTCGCTGGTGTAAGGCACCATTTCCAGATTGATGCCGTATTCCACCGCCAGTGCCCGCTGCTCCATGGCTGCGTTGAACACCGGGCCATTGCGGCCGGCAATGTCCCAGATGCAGATGACCCGCTTGAAGCTGGAGCCCTTGGGCATCTGATCAAAGCCCACCAGTTTGCTGATGGCCTGCAATCGGGAGCGCACGGGCATTTCCCGGGTGTAGAACACCTCGGCCATCTTGTCGAGGGTGCTATCCGATAGCGTGGTACCCGGCAGGAGCTCCTGCAATTGTTGTTTCTGGGCATCGGTCAGGGTGGCGGCACTGACGGCGGAGCAGAACAGGCCAGCCATCAGGGCAAGGCTCAGGCGCTTGGGCATGGGGCCTCCGTGCGTATTGTTATTTGTGGGAGTAGAAGTAGCACGCTAGCCCAAGCCGGGGGAGGGCTCCAGCGCAGGGGGTGACGGCATTTGGGCAACCAGGACAAGAATATGTCAGGGGGATATGAAAGGAATGCCAGAGGCCTTATTCAGAAAATAAGGCGGAGATGCCTTGCAGGCATTTCCGCCCTACGCGGGAGGAGCAGTTGAACTTTCAACTCGTCTTCAACCGAGTCACCAGCCCTGCGGGGGATGCAGGGCTGGTGTGTGGTGTCACTTCGGCTGCGCGTCGATGGACTGGCCGTTGACGTCCTTGCTGGCTGGGCCGAGCAGGTAGAGGTAAGGGGCCATGATGTCAGCTGGGGTTTTCAGTGTTTGCGGGTCTTCGCCGGGGTAGGCGAGGGCTCGCATATCGGTGCGGGTGCCGCCGGGATTCAGGGTGTTGACGCGAATCGGGGTGGTGTTTTCCAGCTCTTCCGCCAGCACCTGGGCCAGATTTTCCGTGGCGGCCTTGGAGACCGCATAGGCTCCCCAGAAGGCACGGCCCTTGCGGCCGACGCTGGACGAGGTGAACAGTAGCCGGGCATCTTCGCTGGCACGCAACAAGGGCAGCATGGCCTGGGTCAGGTAGAAAGCGCTGTTCACATTCACCTGCATGACGGAATCCCAGGTGCCGGTGCCGTAACGGTCCAGTGGGGTGATGTCGCCGAGAATGGACGCATTATGAAGAATGCCGTCCAGGCGGCCGAATTCCTTGTCGAACAGGCCGGCCAGTTCCAGATAGTCCTCCGGGCGGGCCACGGCCAGATTCACCGGTGCCATGGCGGGCTCTGGTCCTCCATTGGCCTTGATCTCGTCGTAGACCTTTTCCAGTTTCTCCGGGGTACGGCCCAGCAGAATGACGGTGGCGCCATGTTTTGCCAGTGTCAGGGCGGCGGTACGGCCGATGCCTGCGCCAGCCCCGGTGACCAGGATGATGCGATCCTTGAAGGCGTCTTCAGGGCATTGGTAGTTGAGCGCGTCATGTTGAAAATCGGTCATGGTGAATCCTGCTATCACTCTGTCGTCCCACCGGATTGGTAGGGCGGAAATCGGCGTGAGCCGATCTCCGCCGTTGCGGCGGGGGGATGGCGGAGATGGGCATTCGCCCATTTCCGGCCTGTGTTTTAGCCGCGCAGCGTTTTCAGCAGCGGCAGTAAATCCGTGCCTTCTTCCAGATAATAATTGGCCTGCCAGCCGTGTGGGTCATCATCGGCATCAATATAGCCAAAAGCGGCCACGGCGGTGGCCATGCCTGCATTCTGTCCTGCCTGAATATCGCGCAAATGGTCGCCCACATACAGGCAGTTGGCGGGCGTTACCTTGTCCGCACTGGCCGCGATCAGCAGCCCTTCCGGGTCGGGTTTGCGCTGCTTTACGTCATCCGGGCAGAGCACGGGGCCGACACGCTCATGCAGGCCCAGGCCTTCCAGCACCTTGCCGGTGAAGCGGGCAGGTTTGTTGGTGACGATGCCCCAGGGAATCCCGTTGGCATCCATCCAGTCCAGCGCCTCGGCCATCCCCGGGAACAGCACCGTATCCACCGCCAGGTGCTGTTCATAGGCGTCCAGCAGTTCTTCCAGAAAGGCCGGGAAGGTGAGATCGTCCGGGCCGGTGCCAAAACCCAGCTCGGTGAGGGCGCGGGCACCGTTCGATACGTTGGCGCGCACCGCCGAATAAGTCACTTCCGGGCGGCCGTGTTTTTTCAGCAGGGTATTGAGCACCGTATAAAAGTCCGGTGCGGTATCGATCAGGGTGCCGTCGAGGTCGAAATAAACGGCTTCCAGCTTTTCCATGAAAAATCCTGTTTGGGGTGCAAGTTTCAACGCAGATGATGCCGTGCCAAATGATTCGGTCGCCGCTGCGGTAGAAGCCGAGTTGAAAGTTTAAAGTTTAAAGTTCAAAAGCGCGGTGTGGGTAATCGGCTTTGATGGGCTGTGCCCGCGCCCAAGCCATGGGCGCGGAGCTGAGGTGTGTCAGGTGGCACAGCCAGGGCCCCGCGTTTCAACTTTAAACTTTGAACTTTCAACTCTCTTTTCGCTTGCAGGCAAGCTCCCACAGAGCAGTTAGTCTCCCTTGCGGGCGTACATCAGGTAATTCACCGACACATCCCGGTTCAACTTGTACACCTGGGTCAGCGGGTTATAGACCATGCCTGTGGTGTCCTGCACATCCAGTGCGGCGTCCCGGGCCCAGCCGGCCAGCTCTGAAGGTTTGATCAGCTTGGCATACTCATGGGTGCCACGGGGCAGCAGGCGCAGGATGTATTCCGCGCCGACAATGGCAAACATGAACGCTTTCGGGTTGCGGTTGATGGTGCTGAAAAAGACATGGCCGCCCGGTTTCACCAGGGTGGCGCAGGCGCGGATCACGGAGGACGGGTCGGGCACGTGCTCGAGCATTTCCAGGCAGGTGACCACGTCGTACTGGCCGGCCCGTTCTTCGGCAATCTTTTCCGCCGGTGTTTGCAAATATTCCACTGCAACCCCGGCCTGTTCGGCATGGATGCGGGCTACCGCCAGGGGGGCTTCCCCCATATCGATGCCGGTGACCTCGGCCCCGCGCCGGGCCATGCCTTCAGACAGCAGGCCGCCACCGCAGCCGATATCGATGACTTTCTTGCCCGGCAGGCTGACACGTTCGTCAATGTAGTTCAGGCGCAGCGGGTTGATATCGTGCAGGGGGCGAAACTGCGAGTTGGGGTCCCACCATTGCTCGGCCAGGGCATTGAATTTGGCAATTTCCCCGGCATCCACATTGGGTACGGCATTCTGGTTGTCTGTCACTTCTCGGCTCCGGCAATCGTTTGTTGCCACTGCTGGGCATTCTTGAGGATCAGCGCCTCGTTCAGGGTGGTGAGCTGGCGATGGTTCATCAGGCAGCGTCCGCCCACCCAGCTATGGGTGACCTGGTCCCGGGTCGCGGCATAGACCAGCTGTGCCACAGGATCATAGACCGGTTGGGTCTCCAACCGGTTCAGGTCTACGGCCACCATATCGGCTTGCTTGCCAATTTCCAGTGAACCGATGTCCTCGTCCCGGCCCAGGGCCTTTGCCCCGTTCAGGGTGGCCATCTTCAGGACATCGGCGGCGGGCAGGGCGTCCGCTTCCAGACTCACGCCCTTGGCCAGAAAGGCGGCCGTGCGCGCTTCACCGATCATGTCCAGGTCATTGTTGCTGGCGGCCCCGTCGGTGCCCAGCGCCACATTGATGCCTGCCTGGCGCAGTTTTTCCACCGGAGCGAAACCGCTGGCCAGTTTCAGATTGGATTCCGGGCAGTGCACCACGTGGGTGCCGGTTTCGGCCACCAGGGTGATTTCCTCGTCGGTGAGCTGGGTCATGTGCACGGCCAGCAGGCGCGGAGAGAGCAGGCCAAGCCCCTGCAGGCGGGTCAGCGGGCGCTCGCCGGTGTTCCCCACTGCCATCTGGATTTCACCGGCGGTCTCGTGCACATGCATCATCACCGGCACGTCCAGTTCTTCCGCCAGGGTCAGCACTTTCTGCAAGGGCGCGTCGGATACGGTGTACGGCGCATGAGGGCCAAAACCGATCTGGATACGCGGGTCATGGCGCCACTCGTCCATGGCGTCCGTGGCGAGGCGCAGGTAGTCCTCGGGGCCGGCGCCCATGGGGGTGGGGAAGTCCAGCAGCGGACAGAACAGGCTGGCACGCAGCCCTGCTTCCACGGTGGCTTTGGCCGCGCTGGCGGGGAAGAAGTACATGTCGGCAAAGGTGGTGGTGCCTGAGCGGATCATTTCGGCTGCTGCCAGCTTGGTGCCGTCGTATACGAACTGCTCGCTGACAAACTGCCCCTCTGCGGGCCAGATGTGTTTTTCCAGCCAGGTCATCAGTGGCAGGTCATCGGCAATACCGCGCAGCAGGTTCATGGCGGCATGGGTATGGGCGTTGACCAGTCCCGGGGTCAGCAGGTGGTCGTCCAGGCGGACGATCTCGTCGCTGTGCCATTTCTCGTCTGCCAGGGCGCTGGGCAGCAGGTCGGCGATGCGGCCGTCGCGTACCACCAGGGCGTGGTTTTCCAGCACGGTGTTGTCTGCAGACACGGTGGCAATCCAGCGGGCGTGGACAATCAGGTCGGCCTGATGGTCGCTCATGCATAACTCCTTGATCGGGCAGGGCGAACAGTGGGGCGCAGTATAGCGGTTTGAGCGCCGTCTTGCTCATCTGCAATGGTCTCATCTCCAGTGTTCGCGCACCCCCGCAGCTGTGCTATCATCCGGTGCTTTTCCGGGGCAGGAAAGTGTTGGGCCCCCGGAACCACGGAGTCAGCCTGAGTCCCGCCTGCGGGGCTGTTGGGGATAATAAGGATCACTATGTCGGATCTCGCCAGAGAAGTTACCCCGGTCAACATCGAAGACGAACTCAAGCAGTCGTACCTGGATTACGCCATGAGCGTGATCGTGGGGCGGGCCCTGCCTGACGTGCGCGACGGCCTGAAGCCGGTACACCGCCGCGTGTTGTTCGCCATGCATGAGCTGAACAACGACTGGAACAAGCCCTATAAAAAATCGGCCCGTGTGGTCGGTGACGTGATTGGTAAATATCACCCCCACGGTGACTCCGCCGTGTACGACACCATCGTACGGATGGCGCAGCCTTTCTCCCTGCGCTACATGCTGGTGGATGGCCAGGGGAACTTCGGTTCCATCGACGGCGACTCCGCCGCGGCCATGCGTTACACCGAAGTGCGCATGTCCAAGATCGCCCACGAACTGCTGGCCGATCTGGACAAGGAAACCGTGGATTTCGTCGACAACTACGACGGCACGGAAAAGATTCCCGATGTGATGCCCACCCGGGTGCCCAACCTGCTGGTGAACGGTTCCTCCGGTATTGCTGTGGGGATGGCGACCAACATTCCGCCCCACAACCTGGGCGAAGTGGTGGATGGCTGTCTGGCGCTGATCGATGACGACAGCCTGACCCCGGACGACCTGATGGAGTACATCAAGGGCCCGGATTTCCCCACTGCGGGCATCATCAATGGCCGCGCCGGCATCGTGCAGGCCTACCGTACCGGCCGTGGCCGCGTGTACATGCGCGCCCGCGCCGAAATCGAGGCCACCGACAAGAGCGGCAAAGAAGCCATCATCGTCACCGAAATTCCCTATCAGGTGAACAAGGCACGGTTGATCGAAAAGATCGCCGAGCTGGTGAAAGACAAGAAAATTGAAGGCATCACCGAACTGCGCGACGAATCCGACAAGGAAGGCATGCGTATCGTGATCGAGCTGCGCAAGGGCGAGAACGCGGAAGTGGTGCTGAACAACCTGTACCAGCAGACCCAGATGGAGTCGGTGTTCGGTATCAACACCGTGGCCCTGGTCGATGGCCAGCCCAAGACCCTGAACCTGCGCGAGCTGCTGGATGCCTTTATCCGTCACCGTCGTGAAGTGGTGACTCGCCGTACCGTGTTCGAACTGCGCAAGGCTCGCGAAAAGGCGCACCTGCTGGAAGGTCTGGCGGTGGCGTTGAGCAACATCGATCCGGTGATCGAACTGATCAAGAGCTCGCCGAGCGGTGCCGAAGCGAAAGAAAAGCTGCTGGCCAAAGGCTGGGCGCCGGGGGATGTGCTGCAGATGCTGGAGCGCGCCGGTGGCGAAAACGCGGCCCGTCCGGATGGTCTGGACGAGCAGTACGGCCTGCGTGACGATCTCTATTACCTGAGCCCGGAACAGGCCCAGGCCATTCTGGACCTGCGCCTGCAGAAGCTGACCGGTCTGGAGCGCGAGAAGCTGATCAATGATTACCAGGAGCTGCTGGAAATCATTGCCGAGCTGATGCTGATTCTGGCCAATCCGGAGCGCCTGATGCAGGTGATCCGCGATGAGCTGACCGCGATCCGTGAAGAGTACGCCGATGAGCGTCGTTCCGAGATTGTGGCCTCTCGCCTGGATCTCAGCATGGAAGACCTGATCGCCGAAGAAACCGTGGTGGTGACCCTGTCCAACGGTGGTTACGCCAAAATGCAGCCCATCGATACCTACCGTGCCCAGAAGCGGGGTGGGCGCGGCAAGTCTGCCGGGCAGCTGAAAGACGAAGATTACGTGGAACACCTGCTGGTGGCAGGCACCCACGATACCCTGTTGCTGTTCACGGATGCCGGCAAGGTGTTCTGGTTACGCACCTTCGAGCTGCCGCAAGGTGGCCGGGCCTCCCGCGGCAAGCCGATTGTGAACCTGCTGCCGGCGCTGGGGGCGGAAGAAAGAATTACCGCCATTCTGCGTCTGGATGCCGACATGGTGCGTCAGCAGAAAGCCGACAGCGAAGAAGACGAAGACACCACCGTCGACGCGGAAGATGTGGTTGATGATGCCGCAGAGGGTGATGACGACGCCATCGTGGCCGATACCGTGCCCGGTCCGTTCATCTTCATGGCCACCTCCAGCGGTGTGGTCAAGCGTACCCAGCTGGCCAACTTTGCCCGTCCGCGCAGCTCCGGCCTGATCGCCGTGAAACTGCAGGAAGGCGAGCACCTGGTGAACGTGGCCATTACCCAGGGCCACGAAGACGTGATGCTGGTGGCGCGCAACGGTAAGGCTGTACGTTTCCATCAGTCCAAGGTCCGCGTCATGAGCCGTCTGGCCCGTGGTGTGCGGGGGATCAAGCTGGCGGATGGCGTCGACGTGATTTCCCTGATCGTGCCGGAAGAAGACGGCCAGATCCTCACCGCCTCCGAGAACGGCTACGGCAAGCGCACCCCGCTCACCGAGTACCCCACCAAAGGCCGTGGTGGCCAGGGCGTCATCGCCATGGTGGTCAACGAGCGTAACGGTGAGCTGGTCGGTGCCACCCAGGTGTTCGGCGGCGAAGACATCATGCTGATCTCCAACCAGGGCACCCTGGTGCGTACCGGTGTGGACCAGATTAGCACCTCCGGCCGTAACACCCAGGGCGTTCGCCTGATTCGCCTTGGCGAGGAAGAAAAACTCTGTGGCCTGGCCACCATTCCGGAACTGGAAGGGGCGGAGGAAGATGAGGAGCTGGAAGGTGAAGAGGGTGAGGTGATTGAAGGGGAAGCGACCCCGGAAGCACCAGAGTCCGACGCCAGCGACGACGCAGAAGACTGAACCGTAGGAGCGTCGCTCGCGGCGCGATCCGCTAAACCGTAAAAGCGGATTGATCACAGAGTACACAGAGGAAAAACACACGCTTTTCTCTGTGCCTCTGTGATATCTGTGGTGACAAAGCCTTCGAATGTGACGCTGGAATCGCGCCGCGAGCGACGCTCCTACAGCCAGCTTGGCCGATCCGATAAACAGGAATAACCCCGAGCCCGGTTTCGCCGGGCTTCTTTGATTAGACGGAGAACACAGATGTCCCGCGCCTATAACTTCTGCGCAGGGCCGGCGGCGTTGCCGACGGCGGTACTGGAACAGGCTCAACAGGAAATCCTCGATTTCCAGGGCAAAGGTCTGTCCATCATGGAAATGAGCCACCGGGACAAGGTCTTCGTGGATATCGCCGAAAAGGCCGAACAGGACCTGCGTGACCTGATGGGAATCAGCGACGATTACGCTGTGCTGTTCCTGCAGGGCGGGGCGTCTACCCAGTTTGCCATGGTGCCCATGAACCTGCTGGGCGAGGGTGAAACGGCGGATTACATCAATACCGGGCAGTGGTCCAAGAAAGCCATCAAGGAAGCGGGGCGCTACGGCAAGATCAATGTGGCGGCCAGCAGCGAAGACAGCAACTTCACCACGGTGCCCCCTCAAGAGAGTTGGAAGCTGTCTGCTAACCCGGCTTACCTGCACTACTGCCCCAACGAAACCATTGGGGGGCTGGAATACAGCTTTATCCCGGAAGTGGGTGGTACCCCGCTGGTGGCGGACATGAGCTCCACCATTTTGTCCCGTCCGGTGGATGTGAACCGTTTTGGCATGATCTACGCCGGTGCCCAGAAAAACATCGGCCCCGCGGGCCTGACGCTGGTGATTATCCGCAAAGACCTGCTCGGCAAGGCCGGCGCCCATGTGCCCGCCATGCTCAACTATCAGACCCATGCAGACAACGGCAGCATGTATAACACCCCGCCCACTTACGCCTGGTATCTTGCTGGGCTGGTGTTCGAGTGGCTCAAGAAGCAGGGTGGGGTGGCGAATATGGCCGAAATCAACCAGCGCAAGGCCGAAAAGCTGTATGGTTTCATTGATGGCAGCGACTTCTACAGCAACCCGGTGGAAAAAATCAGCCGCAGCTGGATGAATGTACCCTTTGTGCTGGCAGACGATGCTCTGGACAAGACTTTCCTGGCGGAAGCCGATGCGGCCGGTTTGCTGAACCTGAAAGGCCACCGCAGTGTGGGTGGCATGCGCGCCAGCATTTACAACGCCGTGCCGGAAGCGGCGGTAGATGCGCTGATTGCCTTTATGGCGGATTTTGAAAAACGTAACGGCTGAGCGGGGACGCCATGACCGAATCACTGGACAACTTGCGTAACCAGATCGACGCGCTGGATCAGCAACTGCAGGATCTGCTGAACGAGCGTGCGACCCTGGCCCACAAGGTGGCAGAAGTGAAGATCGCCACTGATCCGAATCCGGTATTTTACCGTCCTGAGCGCGAAGCCCAGGTGCTGCGCCGGGTGAAGGAGCGCAACCAGGGGCCGCTGGATGGCGAGACCATGGCGCGCTTTTTCCGTGAGATCATGAGTGCCTGCCTGGCGCTGGAGCAGCGCATGAAGGTGGCGTTTCTCGGCCCGGAAGGCACCTTTACCCAGCAGGCCGCGCTGAAGCATTTTGGCCATGCCGTAGAGTCCGTGCCGCTGGGGGCCATTGATGAAGTGTTCCGTGAAGTGGAAGCGGGTGCAGCCCATTACGGGGTGGTACCGGTGGAAAACTCCACGGAAGGGGTGGTCAACCACACCCTCGATACCTTCATGAGCTCCGAACTGAAAATCTGTGGTGAAGTGGAGCTGCGTATCCACCACCACCTGCTGGCCGGCAAGCACACCCAGCGCGACAAGGTGACCCGGGTGTACTCCCACCAGCAGACCCTGGCCCAGTGTCGCCAGTGGCTGGATGCTCACATGCCAGGTGTGGAGCGGATTGCGGTCAGTTCCAATGCCGAAGCGGCCCGTCGTCTCAAGGACGAGTGGAATGCCATGGCCATCGCCGGTGAAATGGCGGAAGAGCTGTATGGCCTGGAGGCCGTGCAGCGGAATATTGAGGATCGCCCGGATAACACCACCCGGTTCCTGATTATCGGCCGTCAGGACACGCCGGCCTCCGGCAAGGACAAGACCAGCCTGATGATCAGCGGCAAAAACCGCCCGGGGCTGTTGTTCGAGGTGCTGGCGCCGTTCCGCGACGAGGGCATCAACCTGACCCGTCTGGAGTCCCGTCCGTCGCGCACTGCCAACTGGAGCTATGTGTTCTTTGTGGACTGCGAAGGCCACAAGGAAGACGCCAACCTGCAGTCGGTACTGGACAAGCTGGAAGCCGCCGGGAATACCATCAAGCTGCTGGGTTCTTACCCCAAGGCCGTTCTCTAGCTCCTGTGGGAGCTTGCCTGCAAGCGATTTGTTTTTGGTAAGGCCGAATCGCGAGCAGGCTCGCTCCTACACAGGAATAGCCACTGTAGAGGCTTGTCACAACGAGGTTTTTGCGTCGGACGTCCGACTTCAGACGTCCGGCCCCGATCAGATAACCCCTGCAGCCAAGGCTGGCAACCAGGGTGTAAAGGGAGCTCCCACACATGACCTGCGATTACATCCAATTAGCCAATAACGGTATCCAGCAGCTCAAGCCCTACGAGCCGGGTAAACCCATCGACGAGCTGGAGCGGGAGCTGGGTGTCACTGACATCGTCAAACTGGCCAGCAACGAGAACCCGCTGGGTGCCAGCCATAAAGCCCTGCATGTGCTCAAGCATATGCACGAGCTGCACCTGTACCCGGACGGTGCCACCTTTTCGCTGAAAGCGGCACTGGCAGAAAAACTCAATGTGGCCAGCAACCAGCTGACCCTGGGCAATGGCTCCAATGATGTGCTCGACATGATTGCCCGCGCCTACCTGCAGGAAGGTGATGAGGCGATTTTTTCCGAGTACGCCTTTGCGGTGTATCCGATTGTGACCCTGGCCTGCAATGCCAAACCGGTGCAGGTGCCGTCCAACCTGTTTGGTCATGATCTGGCGGCCATGGCGGAAGCCGTGACCGAGCGTACCCGGATCATCTTCGTGGCCAACCCGAACAACCCCACCGGCACCTGGTTCAATGCCCATGCGCTGGATGAATTCCTGTCGCGGATTCCCGAGCAGGTCATTGTGGTGCTGGATGAGGCGTACTTCGAATACGTGGAAGAAAGCCATTACCCCAACGGCATCGATCGGCTGGGCCAATACCCGAACCTGATCGTGACCCGCACCTTCTCCAAGATTTATGGTCTGGCTGGCCTGCGGGTGGGCTACGGTGTCTCCAGCCCGCAAATTGCGGATGTACTTAACCGGGTGCGTCAGCCATTCAACGTGAATACCCCGGCCCAGGTCGCAGCGGAAGCGGCGCTGCAGGATGATGACCATCTGGAAAATTCCCGTAGCGAGAACACCTCGGGGCTGGTGCAGATTGCCGAGGGATTGCAGGCACTGCACCTGGAACAGATTCCGTCCGTGGCCAACTTTATTGCGTTTGATTGTGGCCAGCCTGCCATGCCGGTCTATGAGGGCCTGCTCAGGGAAGGGGTGATCGTGCGCCCGCTGGGTGGCTACGGTATGCCTAATCACCTGCGGGTGACTATCGGCACCAGTCCGGAAAACGAACGTTTCCTGCTGGCCCTGAAAAAGGTGCTGAAGGATCTGGCCGATGGGTAGTCGCGAATACGTTCCATTCCCTGCCGTAGGAGCGTCGCTGGCGGCGCGAT